>JACQNT010000254.1 GCA_016202915.1 Acidobacteriota bacterium | reverse complement strand
GTAGAACGCGATGATGATGTACGGGTGCTCGATCGACCAGCGGCTCAGGCCGCCGCCGCGCGCGGACGCACCGGGTGCGGGTCTCGGGTCAGGGCTCAATGCACACCCCCATGATGGTCGCCACGCACTCCGGCGACTCGTACTTGTAGTGCGGGTCCTCGACGACCTCGACGCTGCCGGCGAGCGTCTCCGTCCTGGCGCCGTAGACGTGGACGACGTAGGCATGCGTCCCGGGACGGTGGAAGATCGCCCAGATCGGGCTCCCGACCGGCACCTGAACGAGGTGATGCTCCCCGCCGTCCCGGGCGAACTCGACGTGCACGTGCCGCTGCGAGCGGTTCACGAACGTCACGCGCTGCCCCGTCATCGTCGTCAGCACCGGCGGCACGAGCCGCGTCGCCTCGATGACGACGGTCTCGTCAGCCCAGGCGCGAGCCGGCGCGAGGACGGCCAGGACCGCCGTGAGCGCCGCCAGCCAGCGCGTCACCGGTACTCCTCGAGCACGGCCTTCGCGACGAGCGTCTGGCCGTCACGCCGGACGCTGACCTCGACGGCCTCCCCGATCCGGTGGCTGGTGAGGGCCTCGTGGAGGTGATGGAGATCCTTCACCGCGCGCCCGGCGAGCGCCGTGATGACGTCGCCGGGCTTGAGCCCCGCGAGATCGGCCGCGCCCCCGTCGTCCACCCGCACCACGAGCGCGCCGCGCTCGACGGGCAGCTCGTTGGCGTAGGCGACTTGCGGCGTGACGCTGACGGCGACGATGCCGAGCGATGGACGGACGATGCGACCGTTGACCATCAATTCCCGCAGGACCGGCTTCGCGGTGTCGATGGAGATCGCGAACCCGATGCCGTGGGCCGACGCGATCACCGCGGTGTTGATGCCGACGACCCGGCCGGCGAGGTTGAGCAGCGGCCCACCGGAGTTCCCTGGGTTGATCGCGGCGTCGGTCTGGATCAGGTTGTGGAGCATTGGGAGTCCAGGCTGCTCCATCGACCGCCCGAGCGCGCTCACGACGCCCGCGGTCACGGTCGGGCCACCCTCGATCCAGAGGGGGTTGCCGACAGCGACGACGGTCTCGCCGATCGCCAGGCGCGACGAGTCGCCGAGCTGGACGGCGGGAAAGCTCGTGCCCTCGATCTTCACCACGGCGAGGTCGGTGAAGCGGTCGGCACCGACGAGCGCCGCGCGGAACGTCCGCTCGTCGGCGAGCGTCACCTTGATCTGGTCCGCGTGCTCCACGACGTGGTTGTTGGTGACGATGTAGCCGCGGCGGTCGAAGATGAAGCCGGAGCCGAGGCCGCGCACCGGCTTTTCCTGGTTGAACTGGTCGCGCTCGATGTGGCGCGTCGTGATGCTCACGACGGCGGGGAGCACGCGCACGACCATCGCCGGCACGCCGGCGCGCCCTTCCAGGTGCGATCGTGCGGCGGCGGGCGCCGCCCACGCAGGTACCGCGCAGAATACGAGCACCGCGATGACACGAGCGACCACGGGCCTCTTCACTGCTCCTCTCCTCGAGGCTCACAGGGGAGCCTGCGAGCACGGCTCGACTGCGCGAGCCGGCTCAAGTCCGAATCGAGAAACTTTGGACGATCGAGTGGACTAGGAGAGCGAGACCGACTTCGGCGGAGGATCGAGGGCGTGAACCGGAGCGAGCACGAGATGCGAGGGCAGGTCGGGCGGCGCCCAGCCGCCCAGGAGCGGGCCGGGGAGGAGCACGACCGTCAGCGACACGGCGAGAATGAGGACGCAATGGTCGGGGGGCATGCCCTCGTCGTCGGCCATGGCGTGACCTGCCGGGAAGACGCACAGGCCGGTCGCGAGCGCGAGTAGCACCGCCGCCAGGATCGCGCCCTGCCGTGTCAAGCCTCGCCCCGCGCCGTTGTGGTTCATCCCCATCAGGTCCGTAGCATACAGCAACCACGATGCCAGGGGCCCATCACGACGGGGCGTGACGCAATGACCTGAATTCATTGATCCGACGCGGGTGCTGCCGCGACGGGGACCGCGCGGTCATGGGGCGCGGCGACCGCAGGTGGGGATGGTGGGCCACACCGGCGGAAGTCTCAGCGGACGTTGACGGAGAACCGGGCGGAGCCCTTGCCCGCGGGCCCGTCCCAGGTGACCGTCACCTGACACGCGCCCGTGTCGGGGAAGCTGATCTTCGCCAGATAGCGCCCCGGCGTCTTGTCCGGCGTGATCGTCGCGCTCTTCTTCATCGGCGCCATGCCGGGCATCACCATGCTGGTGCCGAGCGTGACCTTGCCGACGTCGAGCGGCTGCTTCGCCTTGGCGGAGACGAATTCGATCACGAACGCGCTCGGGCCCGCCATCCACAAGCACAGTCCCCATCGCATCCGCTCCAAGTTCTGTCCGTCTCGACGGCGGGATGCTCGAGGGCTAGGAAGTCACCGGGAGAGCCAGAAGGAAGACGGCACGGCGTGATGGGACGCGCCGCGTCGTGGAAGGGTCGCTCACGGCTCCACCACCAGCGTGCCCATCAGCGCCGTGTGGAGCGGGCTGCAGCGCACGCTGCAGTAGAACGGGAACTCGCCCGCTCAGTCGGGGGTGAACTCCACGACCCTGGTCGTCCCGGTCTTGATGGCGCCGGCGTCGACGCCGAGAAGTGGAGGAGCTGAAACCTCCCCGCGAACCCTCGAGGCGGGCTAGCGACAGTCAAGCGGCTCAGGTCGTGCGGCACGTGGCCATGGGCGCCTCGATCGGAGTCAGCTTCTTGTGAACCGGATCGACGCCGAGCCCAAGGGTCTCCAGCGTGGCGGCGCTCACGAGCGCAAGGGATCCCGGTCGCCCGCACAGAACCACCGTCGCGGTTTCGACTCCATCGATCGCGATGTCAGCCTTCGCAACGGGCACAACATCGCGCGTTCCGTCGGCGTAATGCACCGCCCTGGTGCCAGATGGGACAATGCCGATCTGCGCGAGTCGGTCTGCCGGGATCTGACTGAACAGAGCACCGGTGTCGACCAGCCCATCGAGGTCGAGCTGCTGGTCCGGGTAGACCGGGTGCCGGACGGTAAACCTCACCACGAACGTTCCCATCG
>JACQNT010000250.1 GCA_016202915.1 Acidobacteriota bacterium | reverse complement strand
TCGTGATCCTGAGCGGCTGCCTGGACGATCCGGAGGTCGCCGAGGTGGCGATGCGGGCCCTGGCGGGCATCGACCGGCAGCGGACCGTCGGCGCTTTCCTGGCGCGGGCCGCCAGGCCCAACGCCTTCGGGCGCGGGCAGAAACGGCTCAAGGAGGCGATCGCTTTCCTCGGCGTCCTGCGGGCCAGCGAGTCGGTCCCTCACCTGGAAGCGATCCTGAGGCGCCGTTTCTGGGTCCCCCCCTCCACCGGGGACTCCGTCCGCATCGCGGCAGCCCGCGCCCTCGAGAAAATCGGCACGGCGGCGGCCCTGCGCGCCGTCGAGCAGGGCGCCCGGGCCTGGAGATCGCCGGTGCGCGCGGCCTGCGCGGAGATCGTCGGGGGGCGCAGGAGCGGCGGAGTGACGTTCCCGTCCAACTGAGGGGGGGCCATGGCGAACCCGCAGGAGAAGGTGAACCCGGACATGCCGCGGCAGGGCGCGCCGCAGCCCGGCACGGAAGCGCCCATCGCAGCCCTCTCCGGGCCGGCCGTGCGCGCCTTCGCGGCCGCCATCGCGCAGCGCCGGATCTACCCCCCGGACCACCCGATCGCGTCCCGGGCCCTGGCGGCCCTCACCCTCTACCTCGAGCGGCTCCTCGCCCTCGAGGAAGAGTGGCGGCTGGCCGTCGTGGACCGGAAGCTTTTGGCTGGGGGCCGGCGTGTGGAGGAGCGGGAGGAGACCCTCGCGGCCTTCACGGCGGATCTGGAGGTGAGAGGGATTGAGACGATCGCCTTCCGCCGCGGCCTGGACGCGGAGGAGCTCCGTCGGTTCGTGTCATTGATGAGCGCCGATCCCAGGATGTTCTCGGGGACCGGCGTTCAGGGGCGCCTGGCGCAGGAGGGGATCCGATCGATCGAGGCTGGCCGCCTTGTTCTCCAGGACCGGGGAGAGACGGCGCGCGACAGCGCCGCCAGGGAGCAGACCGGGGCGGACATCTCCGAGGCGTACGACGGCGCCCTCGGTTTCATCGAGGCGGCGCTCCTGGGGTTCCGCGAGGGGCGGAAGATCAGCCTGGACGAGGCGGAGGCGTTCGTGCACTCGATCGTCGCGCAGATCCGGCAGGATCGCTCCCCCTGCCTCGTCCTGACGACGCTCAAATCGCACCACGCCTACACCTACACCCACATCATCAATGTCTGCATCCTGACCATCGCTCAAGCGGAGGCGCTGGGGGCCGACGCGCCGACCTTGCGCGAGTTCGGACTGGCCTCGATGATGCACGACATCGGCAAGAGCCTGCTTCCCAGGGAGATTCTCAGCAAGCAGGGCAAGCTGACGCCGGAGGAGTTCAGCCTCATGACGCGGCACCCCCAGGACGGCGTGCACCTCCTGCACGACATGCCGGGCGTGCCCGACCTCGCCCTCATCGTCGCCTTCGAGCACCACATGCGCTACAACAACGCCGGCTACCCGCGGCGGAGCCGCCCGCGCTCCCTGCACCCGTGCAGTCTCATGACCAACCTGGCCGACACGTACGACGCCATGCGCAGCCGCCGCTCCTACCAGGAGGAGTACCCGCCCGAGAAGGTCGCGGCCCTGATCCACGAGCGCGCCGGGGTCGATTACCATCCCCTGCTCGCCCAGGCTTTCCTGCAGATGATGGGCGCCTACCCGCCCGGGACGCGGGTCAGGTTGAACACGGGAGAGGAAGGGGTCGTCGCCCGGACGAACCCGAGCCATCCCCACCGGCCCGTCGTCCGGATCCTGAAAGACGCCGCCGGCGATCTCGTCCGGCGGCTGGAGCTCGTGGACCTGATGGACCGGGAGCAGGTCGGCGGGCGGTTCAAGCGCCACATCCTCTGCTCACTCAAGGCATCCCCGGCCGGAGCTCGGCCGCCCCGCTCCGGCTGAGCCGGCTCAGGCGCGCCGGGCGCCGCCCGGAGCCACCGTCCGGCCACGCACCCGCTCGTGGATGCGCCGGAATATCGCCGCGATGCGGACAGCGGCGCGGCCATCCCAGAGGCGCGAGGGCCGCCTGGCCGGCCCGCGGCGCAGGATGCGCCGCCCCGAGGCGACGATCCGCCCGGGGTCGCTCCCCACCAGCCGGTTCGTCCCTCGCGTGATGGTGATCGGCCGCTCGGTGTTCTCCCGCAGGGTGAGGCAGGGCACGCCGAGGATGGTGGTCTCCTCCTGGATCCCTCCCGAGTCGGTCAGCACCAGGGCCGCCCTCTTCTGGAGATGCAGGAAGTCGAGGTACCCGAGCGGCCCGACCATCCGTAGTCCCCGCTTCACGGGCGGCGCGCCGAGCCGGACGCCCAGCTCCTCCATCCGCGCCAGCGTCCGGGGATGCACCGGGAAGATGATCGGGACCTCCCGGCCCAGGGCCCGGAGCGCCGCGAAGATGCGCCGCAGCGCCCCTGGATCGTCCACGTTCGAAGGGCGGTGCAGCGTCAGCAAGGCGTAGGGAGGGGCGATCTCCAGGCGCTGCATGACATCCGAGTCGTCGGAGCGCCGCACGAAGCGCCGCAGCGTGTCGATCATGACGTTGCCGACGCGGCGGATCCTGCGGCGCTCGACGCCTTCGGCGATCAGGTTCCGGTCGGCGTCCGGGCTGGTGGTGAACAGGAGGTCCGAGAGCGCGTCGGTGACGATCCGGTTGATCTCCTCCGGCATCGTCCTGTCGCGCGATCGCAGCCCCGCCTCGACGTGCGCCACGGGGACCGGCGGTGTCATCTTGCAGGCCACGACGGCGCAGGCGAGCGTCGAGTTCACGTCCCCCACGACTACGATCCAGTCGGGCCGCTCCTTCACGAGGACCTTCTCGAACGCCTCCATGATGCGCGCCGTCTGCACGGCGTGGCTGCTGGATCCCACCCCCAGGTGGATGGCGGGCGGCGGGATCTCCAGCTCCTCGAAGAACACGTCCGACATCAGCTCGTCGTAGTGCTGGCCGGTGTGCACCAGGCGGGCGTGGAAGAGATCCGGCCGCTTGCGGAACTCCCGCAAAAGCGGCGCGATCTTCATGAAGTTGGGCCGGGCGCCGGCGACGAGGAGGAGACGGAAAGGGCGCCGGCGGGCGGTCCCCCCGCCGCCCGGCCTTCGCCTCGAAGTGGTCATCCGGCGTCCACGGCGGCGCGCAACGCCTTGCACACCCGGTCCACCTGCGCCTCGGTCATCCCGGGGTGGAGCGGCAGCGACAGGACCTCCCGCGCCGCGCGCTCCGCTTCGGGGAACGATCCCGCGCGCAAGCCCATCCAGGCGTAGCAGGGCTGCAGGTGCAGCGGGACCGGATAGTGCATGCCGGCCTCGATGCCCCGCTCCCGGAGGGCCTCCCGGGCCCGGTCGCGGCGCTTCAGGCGCACCGTGAACAGGTGGTAGGCGTGCCGCGCCCAGGCGGCCTCCGCCGGGAGCGCCAGTTCGTCCCCCTTCGCCTCGAGGTCGCGCAGGTTCGTCTTGTACCGGTCCGCCAAGAGCCTCCGCCGCTCGTTCCAGGCGCCGAGGTGCCGGAGTTTCACCCCGAGGATGGCCGCCTGCAGGGCGTCCAGCCGGCCGTTGTACCCCTCCTCCAGGTGGCGGTACTTCTCCGACTGCCCATGATCCCGGAGCCGCCGCACCCGCCCCGCCACCTCACCGCTCGCGGTCGTCACCAGTCCGCCTTCCCCGCAGGCGCCGAGGTTCTTCGTCGGATAGAAGGAGAAGCACCCGGCGTCCCCCAGCGCCCCGGCCGGCCGCCCACGGTAGAGCGCCCCGTGCGCCTGGCAGGCGTCCTCGATCACCGCCGCCCCGCTCCGCCGCGCCAGGAGCAGGATCGGATCCATGTCCGCCGTCTGGCCGTAGAGGTGGACCGGCACGATGGCCCTGGTCCTCGGCGTGAGGGCGCGCTCCAGCAGGGCCGGGTCGAGGTTGAAGGTGAGCGGGTCGATGTCCACGAAGACCGGCCTCCCCCCCGCCTGGCTGATCGCCTCCGTCGTGGCGACGAAGGTGAGCGGGCTTGTCACCACTTCGGCCGGTTCCCCGCCCGGCCGACGCTCCCCGCCTTCCGGGCCCGTGGCCAGGAGGGCGAAACGCAGGGCGTCGGTGCCGCTCGCCACGGCAACGGCGTGCCCCGCGCCGCAGAACGCCGCGAACTCCTTCTCGAACGCCTCTACCTCCGGACCGCCGACGTACCGTCCTGACGACAGCACCCTCTTCACGGCGGCGTCGATCTCGGGGCGGAGGGCGGCATACTCCGACGCCAGGTCGACGGCCGGGATGAAACCGCCTTGCTCCCCCGGCGTGCCTCGGGCGCCGTCCCCGCTCTTCATCTGAATGAGACCCCCTTCAGGCGACGGGCGATTCTGAGGCAGGCTGGGCTTCAAGTCAACGGAGCGGCCGGCTCGCCCTGCGGGTCCGGGGTGCGGCTCCGGGAGAGGACGCGCTCATACAGGTCCACGTACCGCCGCCCCATGACCCGCCAGTCGAACTCGCGCAGGACCTTCTCCCGGCCACGGGCCGAGAGCGCGGCGAGCAGCCCCTCCTCCCTGCTGACCCGGGCGAGCACTCCCGCCAGCGCCTCCGCATCGCCCGGCGGGAACAGGAGACCCTCTTCCCCGAACAGCTCGGGAAGCGCCCCGATGCGCGACGCCACGACGGCGCAGCCGCAGCTCATCGCTTCCAGGGCGACGAGCTGGCCGATCTCGTCCTGGGTCGTCGGGATCGCCACCACGTGGGCGGACTGGAGCTCCGCCACCAGCTGCCGGTCGCTGAGGTACCCGAGGAAGGCGACCATGCCGGCCAGATGCAGTTCCCGGGCCAGGGCCTCCGAGACGGCGCGGTGGGGCCCGTCTCCCGCGATCCGGACCTCGAGTGGCACCCCGCCGGCCCGGCAGGTGGCGGCGGCCCGGAC
>JACQNT010000247.1 GCA_016202915.1 Acidobacteriota bacterium | reverse complement strand
GTGCCGCAAAGAGTCGGCCCGACTCGCGGATGCCTCGTAGATTCGCGACCGCGACCACCACCACCGCAGCCACGCAGAGCCAGACCCGGTACCGGAACAGACCCGGCACCGCCGAGGTTACCGACGCGATGCCAGCCGCCACCGACACCGCCACCGTGAGCACGTAGTCGATCAGGAGCGCGGCGCCGGCGACAAGCCCGGCGGCGGTGCCCAGGTTGTCCTTGCTGACAATGTAGGCGCCGCCGCCCTCGGGATAGGCGCGGATCGTCTGGCGGTAGGAGCTGATCACGATCGCGATGAGGACGGCGATGGCGACGCCGATCGGCAGCGAGTAGCTCAGCGCCGCCGACCCCGCGATGATCAGCACCAGCAGGATCTCCTCGGTCGCGTACGCGACCGAGGACAGCGCGTCCGAGGCGAACACGGCGAGCGCCGTCTTCTTGTCGAGCCGCTCGTGCCGCGACTGCGCGGTCGGCAGCGGGCTGCCGACGATGAGGCGCTTCATCACGCTGAGCGGCACCCGCCGATCCTACCTCAGCCGCGCAGGTGGTACGGCACGTCCGTCACGATGACGTTTTTGCGAAACAGTAGCGCGCCCTTGATGAGGAGCGCCGTCTGGTTGTGCAGGAGGTGCTGCCACCAGCGGGCCGGGATGAACTCAGGGATCACCATCGTCACCACGTGCTTGTCGCCGCTCGCCGTGAGGTGGTCGAGGTAGTCGAGGAGCGGGCCCAGCAGCGACCGGTACGGCGACGTCAGGACGATGAGCGGCATGCCGAGGCCGTGCTTGAGCCACTTCTCCTCGAGCCGGCGCGTCCGCTCGGGATCGAGCTCGACGTAGATGGCCTTGGCGTCCGGCGACAGCGTCTTCGCGTACTGCAGCGCCTCCACGACCCCACGGTGGAGGTCGCCGATCAGCACCAGGACGGTGTGCCGGATGGGCGGCGGGCCCTCGTAGTCCTCGAGCGAGAGCTGGCGGGCGACGTCCGTGTAGTGGCTCTTGACGCCGAGGAACGTCAGGATGAACAGGCCGATCAGCCCGACCACGATCCACGCTCCGTCGAGGAACTTCGTGGCGGCCACCACGACCAGCACCACGCCCGTGGTCGCCGCGCCGACCCCGCTGATCGCGACGCGCCACGGCCAGCGGTCAGGACGGGTGCGCAGCCACCGCCGGACCATGCTCGACTGCGAGAGCGTGAACGACGTGAAGACGCCGACGGCGTAGAGCGGGATCAGGGCGTGGGTGCTGCCATGGAACACGATCACGAGCGCAATCGCGATGAGGCCGAGGATGACCACGCCGTTCGAGAACACGAGGCGGTCGCCGCGATTCCCGAACTGCCGAGGCAGATAGCCGTCACGCGCCATGAAGAAGGCCAGGCGCGGGAAGTCGGCGAAGGCCGTGTTGGCGGCGAGAATCAGGATCAGCATCGAGGCGGCCTGCAGATAGTAGTAGAGGGGGCCGCCGCCGAAGATCTGCCGGGCGAGCTGGGAGACGACCGTCTCCTCGTCCTTCGGGACGATGTTGTAGAGGTCCGCGATCGCCGTGGTGCCGACGAAGAGGGCGATCATGATCGCCCCGAGGATCGCGAGTACCCGGCGCGCGTTCGTCACCTCCGGCGGCCTGAACGCGGTGACGCCGTCGGCCACCGCCTCGATGCCCGTCAGCGCCACCGCGCCGGACGCGAACGCCCGGAAGACGAGGAAGGCGGTGAGGCCCCCGGCCGGATCGGCGGCCGGCGCCGCCGCGACGGCCGGGAGGCCCCAGAGCGCGTACCGGACGAAGCCGCCGATGATGAGCGCGAAAAACCCCGCGATGAAGAGATACGACGGCAGCGCGAACAGCCGGCCGGACTCGCGCACGCCCCGGAGGTTGCCGAGGGCGATGAGGACGATCGCGGCGGCGCAGAGGACGACACGATAGGGGAACAGCCCCGGGAAGGCGGAGGTCAGCGCCGCGATCCCGGCCGACACGCTCACCGCCACCGTCAGGGTGTAGTCGATCAGGAGCGCGCTCCCCGCCGTGAGCCCGGCGGCGGTGCCGAGGTTGTCCTTGGCGACGATGTAGTCGCTCGCGCCCTGCGGGTACACGAGGATCGTCTGCCGGTACGAATAGATCACGATCGCGATCACGAGAGCGATCGCCACTCCGATCGGGCTGGCGAGGGCCAGGGCGCCGGTCCCGGCCAGGATCAGGACGCGCAGGATCTCCTCGGAGGCGTAGGCGACCGACGAGAGGTTGTCCGACGCGAACACCGCCAGCCCGGTCGTCTTGGACAGCCGCTCGTGACGGGCCTGCGCGGTCGCCAGCGGCCGGCCGACCAGGAGGCGCTTGAGCGCGTGGAGTCTCACGGGCGGGCCTCGGGGCGGCGCACGGCGGGCATGATACCCCGAGCGCGGGGCCCGGGAGGCATCTTAGAAAGGTTGGGGCTGGCGGTGCTGGTCGGCGATGTTCTCGAACCGCGCGTACTGCGGCAGGAACACCACCCGCACGGTGCCGACGGGGCCGTTGCGCTGCTTACCGATGATGACCTCGGCGATGTTCTTCTCCTCCGGGGCCAGGTCCTCCTTGTACTGCGATTGCCGGTAGAGGAACAGGATGACGTCCGAATCCTGCTCCAGGGCTCCGGAATTGTGGCTGACAACTCCGTCCGCCAGCCACGAGGCGGGTCCAGGAACCGTGAGGTCGAACACGTCCTCTTCACCCGCCCGTTCGATCGCCACGACGCGATCCCAGAACAGATCGCTCGGCGCCGTGGCCCGGAGCTCCAGGTCATCGCGGACGGCGGTGGTGGCGAGGGTGCCGACGCTCCGGCTGCTCCAACGGTCTGCGCGGCGCAACTC
>JACQNT010000244.1 GCA_016202915.1 Acidobacteriota bacterium | reverse complement strand
TCGCCCCACTCGGTCGATCCGGTCAGCGTCCACTCCTCGGCGTCCCAGTTGGCGAACACCAGCGTCCGCCGCGGCTTCAGCCCCCGGCGGTACAGCTCTCCCGCCACCCGGGCCAGCTCGATCATCGTGGCGGTGCCGCTGCTCGGATCGACGGCGCCGTACGTCCAGGCGTCGTGGTGATTGCCCAGGATGATCTTTTTCTCCGGCTCGCCCTCCCCGCGCAGCGTGCCGATGACGTTGGTGATCGGGCGGATCTCGAATGAGGCGTCGATCTTCAGGCGGACGAGGGACGGCCCCGGCCCGAGGTGGTAGGTCACCGGGAGGCCCCCCTGCCAGTCGCGCGGCGCCGCCGGCCCCGCCAAACTCTTGAAGATCACGAGGGCATCGCGGGAGGAGATCGGGACTGACGGAATCCTCGGAAGAACCTCCGATTCCTCCGGACGGATCCGCCGCGCGCCCGGCAGGGACGGCCAGCCCGGCGTGAGCGGATCTCCGGGGACGATGAAGTCGAGGGCGGTCGCCCCTCTCTGGAAATGGCTGTCCGGACCCCAGGGCCCGTCGGGATAGACGGCGCCGCGGACGTGGCCGTCCTCCGCCGGGTCGCTGTAGAAGATGATGGCCGCCGCGCCGCGCCTGCGCGCCTCCAGGGCCTTCCCCCCGCGGTACCCTTTGAAGTGGCGCGCCAGGAGGATGCGCCCCCTGACGCCGACCCCGAGCGCCGCGAGCGCCGCGAAGTCCTCCGGCCGCGCGTGGTTCACGAACACCACCTCGCGCGTCAGGTCGCAGGATGGGGAGTAGGCGTTCCAGTTCAGCGCCGCCCTCGGATCGGCCGAGTCCGCGTCGCCCGCGATCCCCCCCTCCGGGTTCGACAGGAGCCGCGGTTCGGGATCGACCTGCTCGAGGAGCGCCTCCTTCACGAACCCCATGTACACGGAGTAGGATTTCATCTCCACCGCCAGCCCCGCCTCCCTGAACCGATCGGCGATGTAGCGCGCCACGCGTTCGTTCTCCGGCGTCCCGGCGACGTGCGGCTCCTCCGTCAGGGCGCGCGCGTGCGCCTCGACCCGCGCGGGGTCGGGAAGAGCCAGGAGCAGCGCCTCGTACTCGCGCTGCCGCGCCAGGGAGTCGCGGTGGAAGCCGTCGATCCCGCGCTCCCGGGCCTCCTCCGGCGCGGCCGCCTCGGCAGCCGCGAAACCGGGCGCCGCAGTGACGAGCAGCAGCGCCACCGCCGCGCCGGCCACACGCCCGGCGCCCTCACGGTCCCTCCGGCGCTTCCAGAAGAGGTACGCGGGAAGGCCGCCGGCGAGGATGGCGAGTCCCCATCCCGACTCGGCCGGCTGTTCGATCAGCGTGTTCACCAGGACGATGCAACAGAGCCCGACGTAGAGGAGAGGCGTGACCGGGTAGCCCCAGGTGCGGTAGGGCCGCGGCCACTCCGGGTGGCGCCGGCGCAGGACGATCACCGACGCCCCCGCCAGGGCGTAGAACAGGACCGCCGCGAAGATGACGAAGGTGATGAGCTGCCCGTAGGTCCCCGAGAGGCAGAGGAGGCTGGACCAGACGCCCTGCCACACGATCGCCCGCGCCGGCGTCCTGTGGTCCGGGTGGACCTCCGCGATGCGCCGGAAAAACAGGCCGTCCCGCGCCATGGCGTAGAAGACGCGCGGCCCGGAGATCACGGTCGCGGAGATGCACCCGAAGACCGAGACCAGGACCGCCAGCGACATCAGCCACGATCCGGCGGGGCCGAAGAGCCTCTCCGCCGCCGCCTCTCCGATGCGCGGCGTGGCGGTCATCTCCGTCACCGGCATGGCGTACACGTAGAGCAGGTTCATCCCGACATAGATGAGCGTGATCGCCGACATCCCCAGGATGAGGGACCGGGGGATGTTGCGCTGCGGGTCCCTGATCTCCCCCGCCGTGAAGGTGATGTTGTTCCACCCTTCGTAGGCCCACAGCATCGCCACCATCGCCAGGACGAACCCGCCGATCCCGGACGCGCCGGCGGCGGCGCCGGCCGGGGCCGCGAGCAGCGGGAAGAAGTGATCGAGGCTGCCTCTCCCGAGAGCGACGCCCAGGATCATGAACCCGGCGAAGACGGCGATCTTCACCACTGTCACGATCCCCTGGAACAGGCTCCCCTCCTTCACTCCGAAGAAGTTGACGGCCGACAGGAGGACGAGGACGGACACGGCGTTGATCTGGCCGGCCGAGATCGACAGCGCGCGGCCGAAGAGAGCGATCGAAAACAGAACCCGGTCGGTCCCGAAGGCGGGGAAGAAGAACCCGAAGTACTCCGCGTAGCCGACCGCCAGCGCCGCGAGGGTGCCGGTGTGGATCACCGCGAACAGGGTCCAGCCGTACAGGAAGCCGGTGAGGTCGCCGTAGGCCTCCCGCAGGAAGACGTACTGGCCGCCGGCGCGCGGCAGCGCCGCCCCCAGCTCGGCATACACCAGCGCGCCGGCGAAGGAGAAGACCCCTCCCGCGATCCAGCCGAGGATCAGCAGCCCCGGGGCCGGGAGCAGGCGCGCCACGCCGTCCGGGCCGCCGGTCACCATGAAGACGGCCGACCCCAGGACCAGCCCGATGACCAGGAGCGTCGAGTCCCACAGGCCGAGCGCCCGGACCAGATCGCCGTCACCCGCCCCGCCGCCGGAGTCGGCCGTCGCGGTCGAAGGGGTCGCTCTCAGGGGCAGGCCGGGCCGGCGGGAATGACGTTCCCGGAGCTGTCGGTGCCGAGGATCCCCTCGATCCCGCCCTGCACGCCGGCGACCAGGTAGAAGAAGGCCTGGTCGAGGAGGGGGACGGCGGCGTCGGTGAACGAGGGAGAAGGGAGGCCGGTCAGGAAGCGGCAGCCGTGGTTCGCCGCCGAGAGGCCGGGGATCGTCCCACGATAGACGTTGTAGGAATCGACGAGCGGGTTGTCGGTCGCCGTGAAGTCGGTGGCGGAGGCCGCGCCGAGGTCGGTGACGATCGACGCCGCCTGGAAGCCGGCCTCGGGGGCCCGCAGCTTCCCGGAGCCGAACCGCGTGTTGGGCACCGTCCCGGTGAAGGAATCGGCGCGGGCGGAACGCTGGATCGCCGCCTTCACCTCCGGTCCCTGCAGCGCCGGGTTGAGGGACAACAAGAGAGCCGCCGTCCCGACGACGTGGGGCGTGGCCATGCTGGTGCCGCTGATGACTCCGTGCGCGCCGTCCCTCTCCGTGAAGTTCGTGCCGCGGCTCGACTCGATAAAGCCCGCGAGGCTGGACCCGACGTTCCCGCCGGGCGCTCCGACATCCGGTTTCAGGCGGCCGTCGCGGGTCGGGCCGATCGCCGAGAACGACGAGATGGCGCCGACCGAGCCGGAAGAGCAGGCGGTGACCGTCTGCTGAAGCACGTTGATCCATTGACACTTGTTCACGTAGGAGGCCGCCGCGATCGCGTGGAGCGAGGTCGCCGGGATCCCGACGCTCTCGTCGAAGACGAAGGTCGAAAGACGCGCGTGGGTGATCGGGTTCCCGAAGGTATCGTCGAGATCCGCCTCGTTCCACAGGTCGAACTCGCGGGTCGCTGAGGCGACGCTGTCGGCGATGACCCGGATCGTCCAGACGCCGCTCTGCACGGAGACGACCGGGTTGCACAGGCCGCTGTCCCAGATCTGGATGAACACCTCGTTGTCGCCGTTGGCCGGATCGGGAGCACTGGTCGCGTCGATCTGGACCGCGCCCGAGGTCGTGCAGGTCAGCAGCGAGTCGGCGCCGGGCGCCGCGCGGACCGTCTGGCCACCCGGCGTGACGATCTCGACCGTCGCCCGGTCGGCCCCCTCGTACCAGAGATCGAGCCAGGCGAAATCGTTGTCCTCGCCGGGCCTCGGGGCGTAGGTCCCGCAGTTCGGCGGCGTCCCGGGCCCGACGCAGAACGTGTTCGTGAACGTGCTCCCCGCCGCGAGCACGCCTTCCCAGTGCATGCGGCGCGCGCCGGAGTTGCCGGCGGCGATGGCCATCTGGGCGCCGCGGTGGCCGGGTCCGACCGGCTCCGAGATCGCCAGCTCGTCGGGATCGGTCCCGTCGTGGGCGCCGAGATCGGTCCCCAGGCTCATGTTCCCGACCCACGGCTTCCCCAGCGCCGCGGCGGTGTCGCGGATGAACTGCGTCGCCGCCGTCAGGTCGCAGTCGTTGCAGAAGACGCCGTTGTCGTCGAACACCCTCACGATCAGGAGATCCGCCTCCGGGGCGACGCCCGCGAAGGTGCCCGCCGGTGCGACGCCGTTGCCGGTGTTGAGGCCGTTCCCCGCGGCGGAGCCGGCGACGTGCGTGCCGTGGCCGTGCCCGTCGCGCGTCGCCAGCGGCCCGGCGCCCGGCTGCAACGCGGCGTCGATGTCGCTCCGGCTGAAGTAGTCCCCGAAGGTGAAGCCCTCGGGGGGCGGGCGACCGGGATCGTCGAGTGTCATGTCCCAGATGCCGAGGACGCGCGTGCTGCCGTCGGCGTTCCTGAAATCGCGGTCCTCCCACTGGATCCCCGTGTCCACGACGCCCACGATCACATCGCGGCCCCGGGTGTTCAGCGGAGACCCGTTCGCCTGGTCGGAGTCGACGTTCCCCAGGCCCGTGCTGACCTCGTTCAGCAGCCGGTAGGAGCGCGCCGCCTTGATCCAGGCGATCTCCGGCAGGAGGGCCAGAGTCTCGAGGGCCTCGACGGGGACGCGCAGCGAGACGATCTCCCCGACCCGGCCCCTGATCTGGCCGCCGGCTTCCTCAATTCGTTCCTTGATCGCCGGCCAGCCGGCCGCCGATTCGCCGACAGGCGAGGCGAGGCGCGCCTTCACGAGGAGCACCGGGGCCGCGGCGCCCCGGTCGGCGCGGATGAACGGCGGCAGCGTGCGCAGGGCTTCGACCGAGCCCGCGGGGATCGGGTCCGCGAACCGGCCCTGGAGGCGGGACGACCCGAGCGCCATGCGCCTCAGGAAGGGATCGAGCTTCTTCTCCCAGACAGGGCGCGACGGGCCGCCGGAGGCCGCTCCGCCGCTGACGCCGCCGGCCGGCGCCGCGAGGGCCAGGCCCGCGAAAACCGCGAGGAGCATGCCTGATCTGCGCAGGACACGGGACATGGCGCCTAAGTGTACGGTGAGACGAGCGCCGAGGCAACGCTGGGGTGGCCGCTTGCACCGGAGAAACGGGGCATTCTCCCGGGTCGGGCGCTCGGGCGATCGCCGGGAGAAGGCGCTAGAACACGAAGCGGCCGCCGAGGCTCAGGATCTGGATGGGGCTCGCGACCTCGCCGGACAGGTAGTGGAACGAGACCTCTCCCTCGAACAGGAAGTGGCTGGCCAGCTGCACGCCGAGGCCGATCCCCCAGTTGACGCCCACCTCCAGATCCTGATCGCTGCGCAGGTCGCCCGTCAGGCGGAGGTTGTAGAACCCGACGCCGGCGGTGAAGAATGGATGGAGGACGGCGAAGCGGGGCGTCAGGACGAAATTGCCGGCGACGTAGAACGCATCGACGTCGGGCGTTGCGGCCGCCGCCCCGCCCGCTCCACGCCCCTCGATCGTGAAGAACCCGGCCGTCGCCCGGTACGCGGCGTAGCCGGTCTTCTGATACTCCAGGGAAAAAGTGAGCGCGTCGTCCGATCCGTAGCTGCCGCTCCGCGTGTCGGCGATGCCGACGCTTGCCGAGAAGCCGAAATCCCCCGGCTGGTTGGCCGCGAGGGCAGGGGCGGAGAGGCAAGGGACGAGAAGCAGGAACAGCGGGACGACAACCGGGGACTGCCGCATCGCAGTTCCTCCGCGGCGCTGGCGCGGCGCCGCCCGTTCATCCCCACGACGCGGGGGATGGTATCACAACGCGCCGCATCGACCCCGGGTCGCCCCCGCCGCGCCGGTTCGCTCCGGAAGCGGGTCCCGATGCCCTTCGATCGGTCCGGATGGTCCCCAGGCAGCCGCTTCTTCGAACACCCTGTTCCGACGGGTCCTCTACGGGAAGGACGACTGCGATTCGTTGCAGGTCAAGGAACTCATGGAGGTGCCGTTGTGCATCACCTTTCCCGCAAGAGTTGCGCGGAATGGCTTGCCTGAAAGCCTCGCCTGTCATGGATTTGAAGGTTTTGCACAGCATCTTGGGTCTGCGGGTGATCTCTTCCCAAGATGTTGTTTCAGGCCCGCCTGGAGGTCTCCAGGACAGTCCCTATCTGGTTCGTTTTATTCGCTTTCGAGGCGTCTTTCTGCTTGACAAGAGGGAGGGGTGTCTCTATATT
>JACQNT010000242.1 GCA_016202915.1 Acidobacteriota bacterium | reverse complement strand
CGGCGCCTCACTCTGCGGCTCTTTCAGCACGTTCAGGCCAGCACCGGCGCCGGGCGCCGGTGCAGCTTGAAGGGGAGGTCTGAGAGAGGTCCGGCTTGGAGCGCGGACCACGCCGCGTCGCGAGGCCCTGCGGAAGCGAGCGGGGCACCCGTGCTCTTCAGCGGGTCGCGAGCGCAGCGGAGCCGAGCGGCGAGAGCCGCGGAGGCGTGCTTCGCGACGCGGCGTGGCCCGCGCCCCGAACTTGAGGATATCTCGGGACTCCGATCGGTTGACACTCGGCGCGACCGCCCTCTATACTACGCGCCTCGCATGGAAGCCTTTGGGCGCCGCCAGCGGCGCCTTTTTTTGGACACATAAGGTGCAGGCGCGTAGCTCAGGGGGAGAGCGCTACCTTGACACGGTAGAAGTCAGCGGTTCAAATCCGCTCGCGCCTACCATTCCCGCCCCCCGCCTTCACGAGCCCCCTCCGCTCGCGCCCGGGCGCAGGCATCCGCATTGAAGGGGCCCGGTGCCGTGGAAAACATGCGCGTCACGCTGCCGGACGGCGCCGTCCGCGTGTTTCCCAAGGGCGTCACCTTCGAGGCGATCGCCGAAGCGTTCGACCCGGCCGTCGCCCGCCAGGCGATCGCCGCCCTGGTGGACGGGGTCGAGAGGGACATCTATCTGCCGCTGCACGCGGACGCCCGGGTCGCCTTCATCACGCCCGATTCGCCACAGGCCCTGGAGATCTATCGCCACACCACCTCCCACCTGCTGGCCCACGCGGTCAAGGATCTGTTTCCCGAGGTCAAAATCGGGGTCGGCCCGGCGACCGAGGAGGGCTTTTTCTACGACTTCGAGCGCGAGGCCCCCTTCACAGCGGAGGACCTGGAGCGCATCGAGGCGAGGATGCGCGAGATCAAGGCCCGGGACTTCCCGATCAGGCGGATCGAGCAGCCCAAGGCCGAAGCCCTCGAGTACTTCAACACCCTCGGGGACAACCTCAAGGTCGAGCTGGTGGCGGACAAGGGAGGTGAGGTCGTCTCCTGCTACAGGCAGGACCGCTTCATGGACTTCTGCACCGGCCCGCACCTCCCCTCGACCGGGAGGATCGGCGCTTTCAAGCTCCTGTCCGTCGCGGGCGCCTACTGGAAGGGTTCGGAACAGAACCAGCAGCTGCAGAGGATCTACGGGACCGCCTTCCCCAGGGAAGACCAGCTCGCGCAACACCTGAAGCTGCTCGAAGAGGCGAAGAAGAGGGACCACCGCAAGCTCGGCCCGGCCCTGGATCTGTTCAGCATCGAGGAGACCGCGGGGCCGGGGCTCATCTTCTGGCACCCGAACGGGACGGTGGTGCGCCAGATTCTGGAGGACTTCTGGAAAGAGGAGCACCGCCGCCGCGGCTACCAGCTCGTGACCACCCCGCACATCGCGCGCGACGAGCTCTGGAGGCTGTCGGGCCACCTCGACTACTACAAGGACAACATGTACACCTTCGCGATCGAGGAGGCGGGCTACGTCATCAAGCCGATGAACTGCCCCGGCCATTCCCTCATCTACAAGTCGCGCCTGCGCTCCTACCGCGAGCTGCCGATCCGCTACGCGGAGCTCGGCACCGTCTACCGCAACGAGCGCTCCGGCGTCCTGCACGGCATGATGCGGGTGCGGGGCTTCACGCAGGATGACGCGCACATCTACTGCACCCGGGAACAGATCCTGGACGAGATCCTGGGAGTGCTCGATCTGGTGATCGCCTTCCTGCGGGCCTTCGGCTACGAGCGCTATGAGGTCGACCTGTCGGTCAGGGATCCGGCGCACCCCGGCCGGTACGCGGGCGACGCCTCCGGCTGGGAGATGGCCGAGGGCGCCCTCACCCGGGCCCTCGAGGCGCGCTCCTTGCGCTTCACCCGGCGCGAAGGGGAGGCCGTGTTCTACGGGCCGAAGATCGATGTCCGCATGTTCGACGCGATCGGCCGGCCCTGGCAGGGGCCTACCGTGCAGTTCGATTTCAACCTGCCGCGGCGCCTGGGCATCCACTACATCGCGGCCGACTCCAGCGCGACGCCCGTGGTGATGGTCCACCGCGCCATCTATGGGTCGCTCGAGCGCTTCATGGGGGCCCTCGTGGAGCACTACGCCGGCGCCTTCCCTTTGTGGCTGGCGCCGGTGCAGGCCGTGGCGATGTCGATCACCGATCGCACCCGGGAGCACGCCCGCCGGATCCGGGACGCGATGCGGGAGGCGGGGCTGCGCTGCGATCTCGACGACCGGAACGAGAAGATCGGCGCCAAGATCCGCGACGCGCAGATCATGAAAGTCCCCTTCATGCTGATCGCGGGGGACCGCGAGGCGCAGGCGGGGACGGTGGCGGTTCGCAGCAGGAAGGAGGGAGACCTGGGCCCGATGCCCGTCGAGGCCATCCGGGATCGGATGGTGACGATGCAGCGGGAGCGGGTGCTCGGGCCGTGAGGCGGGCGGGTGCCCGCCGCGGGCGTTCGGCGCAGCCGGCCGTGGCCCCTCGTGGACGGGGGCGGGAGGGAAACACACCATCGAGAAAAAACTGAGAGTCAACGAGAAGATCCGGGCCCGCGAGATCCGCGTCATCAGCTCGGACGGCACCCAGCTCGGGATCATGCCCCCCGAGCAGGCCCTGCGCGTGGCGCAGGAACAGGGGCTGGACCTCGTGGAGGTTTCGCCGGACGCCTCTCCGCCGGTCTGCCGCATCCTGGACTACGGCAAGCACCGCTACCAGCTCAACAAGAAGGCCCAGGAGGCGAAGAAGAAACAGCGGGTGATCCAGGTCAAGGAGGTGAAGTTCCGCCCCAAGACCGACGAGCACGACTACGATTTCAAGCGCAACAACATCCTCCGGTTCCTCGCGAAGGGGAAGAAAGTGAAGGCGACGGTGATCTTCCGCGGCCGGGAGAACATGCACCGCGATATCGGCTACCGGATCCTGAGACGGATCCGCGAGGAGGTCGGCGACGTCGGGCTCGTCGAGGTCGAGCCGCGCCAGGAGGGGCCGTTCCTGGAAATGATCCTGGCCCCCAGGAAGTGGACCGCGCCCGCGCAACCGGCGACCCCGCCGGAGCAGGCCGCGCCGCGACGGCGCGGACCGTAAGGAGCCCACAGATGCCCAAGATGAAGACCAAGAAAGGGGCCGCCAAGCGCATCCGGGTGACGGCCAGCGGCAAGCTGAAGAGGAGCCGAGCCTTCAAGCGACACATCCTGACGTCCAAGTCCACCAGGAGAAAGCGGCACCTGGACATGGAGACGCTCGTCAGCAAGTCCGACAGGCGCCGCATCCGCGACATGCTGCCCTACGGGCGGCCCTAGGAGAGAACCACCGTGCCCAGAGTCAAGAGAGGAACCAAGAGACGCCATCGGCGCAAGAAGATCCTCGGCCTCGCCAAGGGCTATTACATCGGCAAGAGCAAGCTGTACCGGATGGCGCAGCAGGCGGTCGAGAAGTCGCTCGCGTACGCCTACCGGGATCGCCGGGCGAGGAAGCGCGACTTCCGCAGCCTCTGGATCGTGCGCATCAACGCCGCGGCGCGACAGAACGACCTGTCCTACAGCCGCCTGATGGCGGGCCTGTCGAAGGCCGGCGTCGCCCTGGATCGCAAAGTCCTGGCCGACCTGGCCGTCACCGATCCCGACGCCTTCTCGGTTCTGGCGCGGACCGCCAAGGCCGCCCTGGGAGCGGCAGCCCGGGTCTGAGATCTTCCCGCGACGCCGCGGGCGGGGGCGCGCCACGCCCCGGGGGAGCCTTCGTGGAAGACCGCGTCCAGGAGGTCCGGCGCCAGTTCGACCGCGATCTCGCCTCCGCCCGCGACGCGGCGGCGGTGGATGAGATCCGCGTCCGCTACGTCGGCAGGCGGGCGGGCATCCTGACGGCGCTCCTCAAGGACCTCCGCGACGTCCCCGGCAGCCAGCGCTCCACCGCGGGCAAGGCGGTCAACGATCTGAAGATCCACGTGGAGGCGGCCCTGGAGGCCGCGGCCGCCAGGCACAAGGGCCGCCGCCGCGCCCCCGCCGCCGCGATCGACCTGTCCCTTCCGGGGCGCGCCCAGCGCCCCGGGACGCCCCACCCGATCACCCAGGTGCGCGACCTGATCGAGGAGATCTTCCTCGAGATGGGCTACTCCCTGGAATCGGGCCCCGAGGTGGAGTCCGACTACTACAACTTCGAGGCGCTCAACATTCCGCCGCACCATCCGGCGCGGGACATGCAGGACACCTTCTATGTCGAGGGAGGGTTCCTGCTCCGGACCCACACCTCGCCGGTGCAGATCCGCGCCATGGAGAAGCGCCGCCCACCGCTCAAGAT
>JACQNT010000241.1 GCA_016202915.1 Acidobacteriota bacterium | reverse complement strand
CCAAGCTGGTGCCGATCGGCGTGATCAAGGGCTGAGGCGCTCCGCTCGCGCGCGTCGCCCGGCGTGGCGCTTCGCGCCGGAGAGGCGGGCGGGCTGCAGCGCCGCCTCCAGGACTTCGTCCACCGTCCGGGCGAAGCGGAACTGCAGGGAGTCGAGGACCGGCTTCGGGACGTCCCGGAGGTCCTTGAGATTCTCCGCCGGCAGGATGACCGTCTTGATCCCGGCCCGGTGGGCCCCCAGGACCTTCTCCTTGATCCCCCCGACCGGCAGCACCTTCCCGCGCAGCGTGATCTCTCCCGTCATCGCCGTGTCCGGACGGCAGGGCCGCCCGGTCAGGAGGGACGCCAGGGCGGTGGCCATGGTGACGCCGGCGGAGGGGCCGTCCTTCGGGATGGCGCCGGCCGGCACGTGCACGTGCAGGTCGGAGCCACGGTAGAAATCCCCCTCGATCCCCAGGGCGGCGGCCCGGCTGCGCAGGTACGACAGGGCCGCCAGGGCCGACTCCCGCATCACGTCGCCGAGCTGGCCGGTGAGCGTGAGCGACTTGCCGCCCGGCATCCGGGTCGCCTCCACGAAGAGGATGTGGCCCCCGTTCGGGGTCCAGGCCAGCCCGACTGAGACGCCGGGCGTCTCCATCCTCTCGGTCACCTCGGACGCGTAGCGCTCCGGCCCGAGGAACCCGTCGAGGTCGGCGGCGCCGACGGTGACGCGTCCCGTGGCGCCCTCCGCCCTCCGCCGGGCGATCTTGCGGCAGATCCTGGCGATCTCCCGCTCCAGGTTCCTCACCCCCGCCTCCTGCGTGTAGCGCGAGATGATGAGCGCCAGCGCTTCGTCGCCGAGGTCGAGATCGTCCGGTTCGAGGCCGTTCTCGGCGGACTGGCGGGGGAGGAGGTAGCGCCGTGCGATGGCCACCTTCTCCTCCTCGATGTAGCCGGGCAGGTCCAGGACCTCCATGCGATCGAGCAGCGGGCGGGGGACGGTGTCGAGGACGTTCGCGGTGGTGATGAACATCACGCCGGAGAGGTCGAACGGCAGGTCGATGTAGTGGTCGACGAAGGCGTGGTTCTGCTCCGGGTCGAGGACCTCCAGCAGGGCGGAGGCCGGGTCCCCCCGGAAATCGGCACCGAGCTTGTCCACCTCGTCGAGCATGAAGACCGGGTTGCGCGTGCCGCACCGGCGCATCCCCTGGACGATCTGGCCCGGGAGGGCCCCCACGTAGGTCCTGCGGTGCCCGCGGATCTCCGCCTCGTCCCGCACGCCGCCCAGGGACAGGCGGTGGAAGGAGCGGCCCATCGCCCGGGCGAGGGAACGCCCCAGGGACGTCTTGCCGGTCCCCGGCGGGCCGACGAAGCACAGGATCGTTCCCCGCGAATCCGCCTTCAGCTTGCGCACCGCCAGAAACTCCAGGATCCTTTCCTTGACCTTCTCGAGGTCGTGGTGGTCCTCGTCGAGGATCCGGCGCGCCGCGGCGAGATCGATCTTGTCCTCGGTCCGGCGGGACCAGGGCAGGTGCGTGAGCCAGTCGAGGTAGGTCCGGACCACCACCTGCTCCGCCGCGGCGGGCGGCATCGTCCGCAGGCGCCCCAGCTCGCGCTCCGCCACCTCCCGGACCGCCTGCGGCATCCCGGCCTTCTCGATCTCCTCCTGGAGCCTGAGGATCTCCGCCTCCGTCTCGTCGCCGACGCCCAGCTCCTTCTGGATCGCCTTCAGCTGCTGCCGCAGGACGAACTCCCGCTGCCCCTTCTCCATCTCGTCCTGGACCTCCTGCTGGATCTTGGAGCCCACC
This sequence comes from Acidobacteriota bacterium, assembly GCA_016202915.1. Classification (GTDB taxonomy): domain Bacteria; phylum Acidobacteriota; class Polarisedimenticolia; order Gp22-AA2; family Gp22-AA2; genus JACQNT01. The sequence continues at coordinate 3,118 of JACQNT010000241.1, read as the reverse complement.
TCCAGGACCTCCAGCTCGCGGTTGACGTGGCGGGTCAGCTTCCGCAGCCTTTCCTTGACGGACAGCGTCTCGAGGTACTCCTGCTTCCGGGCGGCGTCGCGCACGAGGAGGGCGGCGGCCATGTCGGCCAGCCGGCCGGAATCCTCCACGTTCAGCAACGCGACCCCCAGGTCCTCCGAGGGGATCGGCATGAGGGCCAGAATCTTCTGGACCTGGGTCAAGAGGTTTTTGGCCAGGGCCTCCATCTCGACGGAGGTCTCCGTCTCCTCCTTGAGGACCTCGACCTCGGCGGCCGTGTACGGTTCGGACTGCACCATGCGGGTCAGGCGGACGCGCTCCAGGCCGTCCACCAGCACGCGCAGCGTCCCGTCGGGGAACTTCAGGAGGCGCTGGATCAGCGCGGCGGTGCCGACATCGTAGAGGTCACCGGCGCGCGGTTCCTCGATCGAGGGGTCCTTCTGCGCGAAGATGCCGATGATCTTGCTGCCGAGCATCGCCTCGTCGATGACCCGCCGGGAGGAGGCCCTCCCGATGGCCAGCGGCATGGGGAGATGGGGGAAGACGACGGTCCCCTTGAGGGGCAGGATCGGCAGGGCCGAGGGGATCGCCGGGACGCGGCGCTGGTCCGGGCGGCCGGCCTCAGGTTCCTCCTCGAGGACGATCGGTCCGCCTTCGTCCTGCTCGATCATGGCCGGCTCCCGGGCCCTACGACCCCTCGATCGGCACGCTGCGCGACGGGGCGATCAGGCGCGGGACCTTGATCTCCAGGAAGCCGTCCCGGCAGGTCGCGCTGATCTGCTCGAGATCGACGTCCGGGGTGAGGGCGATGATCCTCTCGAAGGGTCCGTGGGAGATCTCCATCTGGTGCCAGCGGACGCAGCCGGCATGGGCCGGCTCCGGGCGGGATCCGGACACCCGAAGGTAATGCTCCTCGACCACGATTTCGATCTCCTCGCGCTCGACGCCGGGGATCTCCATGACCACGACGTACCCGTCGGCGGTTTCGTAGATGTCCACGCGAGGCACCCAGGCCGGGGCTGCGGAGGAGAACGGGCGGGCGTCGGCCAGGAGCGCCTGCATCACCTGCTCCATCCTGCGGTGCAGATCGGCCATCCCCGGCGCCTTGCCCCTGGTGATGCGGACCATCGGCGGCGCGAGGTCAGCGGGCCCGGCCGAGGGCGGCGACCTGCCGGGTGAGCCGGGACTTGTAGCGCGCCGCGGCGTTGCGGTGGATGATCCCCTTGCCCCGCGAGCGGTCCAGGAGGGAGAGGGTCGCGGAGAGCGCCTGGCGCGCCCCATCGGCGTCCTTCCTGGCGAGCAGCTCGCGGATCTTCCTGATCTGCGACCGCAGGCGGCTGCGGCTCGCACGGTTGATCGCGTTGCGCCGGCGGTTCTTGCGGATGTTCTTGACGGCGGACTGGATGCGTGCCACGAAGCGGACCTCCTGTTATCCCTCAGCGTTCCATCAGGCCCAGGGCCCGCAGCCTGTCGCGCGCCATGCGGGCCTCCTCGGTCTTCGGATACGCGGTGACGACGTGCTGCAACTGGATGACCGCGTCGGCGGTCCGGTTCATCTCCAAAAGCGCGAGACCCTTCTTGAAGAAGGCGGAGACGGCCCGGTCGCCGCCGGCGTGCGACTGGACGACCCTTTCGAAGGCGGCGACCGCCTCAGGGTACTGCTGCTGGCTGAAATGCACCTCGCCGATCAGGTACTGGGCGTCATCCGCCAGGTCGCTCGAGGGATAGCGCCTGACGAACTCGCCCAGTTCCTGGAGGGCCAGGGCGTAGTTCCCCTTGGAGTAGCCGGCGTAACCCTGCCGGTACAGGTCCTCCAGGGCCACGGAGAGCGGTGCCGAGCCGGCCGCGAGCGCGGCTTCCGTTCCGCCCGTCGCCGGCGCGCCGGCGGGAGGGAGGGACCGCACCAGGGCCTCCAGCGCATCGCGCGTCGACCGCAGGTCCTGGACCACCGCTCCGAGTCGCATATCGCTTTCCTCCAGGCGCGCGCGCAGCGCCTGCAGGTCGCGATCCAGCGCGTCCAGCCGCAGCCGGCTCTCGGCCACTTCCGGGCCCGGTCCCTCGGGGCGCCCCGCGTGGAGCGCGGCGATCTGCTCGACGAGGGCGGCGTTCTCCTTCTGGATCTTCCAGAGCTGCTGCTGGATCGCGTCGAGGTCTCTCTGGACCTGCGAGCCCCCGCCGGTGGCGCACGCGAAGAGGCCCCCGGCGCCGGTCGCCGCGCCGGCCAGGAGGAGGGCGAGCGCCAGGATCGGCCGGCGCCGTCCGCTCACGGGCGGACCCGGGCGCCGGGCGCCGTCACTCGGCCAGGAAGATGAATTCGGCACGGCGGTTGAGGGCCCATGCCTCCTCGTTGTGACCCGGGTCCATCGGCCGCTCCTTGCCGAAGCTGATGATGCCCAGGCCCCGGGCGGGGGTCCCCAGGGAGACCAGGTAGTCGCGGGCGGCGCGGGCGCGCTTCTCGCCGAGGGCCAGGTTGTACTCCACCGTGCCGCGCTCGTCGCAGTGTCCCTCGATGCGCACCTTGAACTGCGAATGCTCCTTCATCCGGACGGCGTTGTCGCCGAGCGTCCGGACCGACTCGGCCGTCAGGTCGTACTTGTCAAAATCGAAATGGATGCGTCTCAGGATGCCCTGCATGTTGAGCTTCTCGGCGAGGGACGACGGGGACTCCTCGACGACCTCCGTCCGCGGCTCCGCCTCCTTGAACCCGCTCGTCTCGTCCACCCTCTCGGCCGGCTGTGCGGCGGGCGTTTCGAATGCCGGGGGCGTGGTCACCGGGGCCTCGGCCGTGGGGGCCGTCCTGCACGCGGACGCCAGCCCCAGACAGGACAGCAGCAGGACCGCCACGGGAATATCACGCGAAACCCCATGCACCATCGCGACACCTCCTCGAACGATGATCAGATGTTCCGGTCCTGACGACCGGCCCGCGCGGCGCGCGGATCCATCGCGCCGGCGCGCCAACGGATCTTGAAACGGCCGGATTATAGCACGCGCCCGCCGCGCCTCCTCACCGTGACCAGGACGGGGAGAAGCTGTTCCCTCCGTGCGTGAGACGGCGGACGCGCGCTCCGTCGGCATCCATCGTGTAGATGTCGAAGTT
>JACQNT010000240.1 GCA_016202915.1 Acidobacteriota bacterium | reverse complement strand
TCGCCTCGAGAAAGGCCCTCAGGTCCCACCCCTCCTGCCCCGCGACCTGAGGCAGCAGCAGCCCCCGGCGCGCCCCGCCCGTCACCACCAGACCGTGCCTCCCCAGGACGATCTCGGACAGGTCCCGGACAGGGAACGGCGGATCGAGAGCCGAGATCTCGATGGAGATCCCGGACATCTCCCGCCGCTGGAGCGGCGGGAAGCGGGGATCCTGCGTGGCCGCGGCGGCGGCGCAGCCGGCGACGGTTTCCGCAAGGGGGCGGAGGGTCGCGAGGGAGCCGATGCACCCCCGCATCCGGTCCGCCAGGCGCAGCGTGACGAACGCGGCCTGCGGGACGAGGAGCCGCGGGGCAGGGTCCGCGAGCGCCGGAGGCGGCAGCATCTCCAGGCGGGCGATGATGGCGGCGCGCGCGTGGGCCAGCAGGGCCCGCCCCTCGTCGGGGGACAGGGGAGACAGCGCCACCGTCACGGCGGGCCCACGTTCAGATCATCATGATCTTGTTGCGCAGGATCAGCACTTCCAGCGCCAGCGCCGCCTTCTGCAGGAGGCGCCGGTACAGCTGGATCTCGGGAACGCGGCTCGCATCCGGGCCGTCGTCGGCGTAGAGGATGACCGCCGTCCGCTCCATGATCGTCAGGGGGATGAGGAGGACGCGGGCCGGCGGCGGACATCCGAGGTCCAGGTAGAACTTGGCGTTGGCGGGCAGGTCGGGGACCGGCCCGTAGAAGTAGTCCCCTCCGGATCGGAAGAACACGAACAGCGAGGGCCGGTCGAGCGGCACGATCACGTTCCGGATGCGCGACGGGAACAGCCCGTCGCCGCGGCCGCTCCAGCCGATCACGCGATCCTGCTGGACGACGAAGAGCGCGGCCCGGCGGAAGCGGGCCGCCGTGAAGTCGAGGATGGCGTCGAAGACCTCGTCCCGCGTTTCCGACTCGCGCAGCCTGCGGGAGACCGCCTCCATGGTGGCCGGACCGGGGGAGGGGACCGGCCGCGGCGCGGCGGCCGGGGCACCGGCGGCCGCGGCGGGCGGAGCGACGCCGCGGGGCGCCGTCGGCGCCGCCGGCGGAGGAGCGGCCGGATCGCGCGGCTCGGCCTCGCTCTTCTGCGACAGCCGCCACTCCTCGAGGGAGACCGGGATCGGGCCCTCCGCCTCGCGCGGTGGAGGCGGGGACGACGGCGAGGTCAGGAAGGGCTGGTCGAGATCAGCGGGGTCGGCATCGAGAGGCAGTCCGTCGAGGCCGATCTCTGGCCCCGCCGCCCGCGGCGGAGCGGGCGCGGACCCCTGGCCCCGCAGAGCCGCCTGTGTCCGCGCCGGTTCCTGGGATGCGCCCGCAACCGGGATGGTCTTCGTTCCGACTTTGATCTGGTAGTAGCGCTCGATCGCCCGGACGATCTGGAACTCGGTCGCGACGTAGGGCTCGATCGGGAGCCCCGTCAGGAAGGCGATCTCGTCGATGGCCAGCAGGTCCTTGGGGTCGCGCATCGCCAGGTGGAGCTTGCGCGCCTCGATGGCGATCGGGACAATGCGGTACTTCGCCGCCAGCCGCGCGGGAACGGCGGCGATCACCTCCGGCGGGATGCTTTCCAGGCGCCGGGCGGGGGCGAACCGCGTGCGGGACATCTCGGCCAGGTACTCGCCGAGAGTGTCCTCATCGATGAACCCCAGCTTGCTGAGGCTGTGGCCGAGACGCTCGCCGAAGAAGGCCTGGTCCTGGAGCGCGCGGGCCAGTTGTTCTTCGGTGATCTTCTTCTTCTGGATCAGCCAGTCGCCGAGCTTCACGGTGTCCTCAGCCCGGGCGGAGACGGATCAGCGGTGCCGGGACGAGTGGTGACGCCGGCCCCCGCCGCCGCCGAAGGGGCGCCGCGACACGGAGGCCGCCGGCTGGTGGCCCGGGCCCGCCTCGGGCAGCGCCTCGCCCGCCGCGACCCTCTTCTCCCGCAGCAGGGCCTTCCGGCTCAGGCGGACGCGGTCGCCGTCCACCTCGATCGCCTTCACCAGGATCTCCTCTCCCTCCCGGATCTCGTCCTTGACCTCCTTGACGCGGTGCTCGGCCAGCTCGGAGATGTGCAGCAGTCCCTCGATCCCCGGCAGGATCTCGACGAAGGCCCCGAAGTTGACGATGCGCGTCACCTTGCCGAGGTAGGTCTTGCCGAGCTCAGCCTCCGCCGTGATCTCCTTGATGATCTCGATCGCCTTGAGCGCCGACGCCTCGTCGACCGAGGCGATGTTGATCTTGCCGTCGTCCTCCACGTCAATCTTGCAGCCGGTCCTCTCGATGATGGAGCGGATCATCTTGCCGCCCGGGCCGATCACCTCGCGGATCTTGTCCTTGTTGATGCGGATCGTGAAGATGCGGGGCGCGAAGGAGGAGATGTTGGGCCGCGGCCGGGCGAGGGTGGCGTCCATCACGTCGAGGATGGCCATCCGGGCGCCGCGCGCCTGCGCCAGGGCCTCGCCCATGATCGCCTTGCCGATCCCCTGGATCTTGATGTCCATCTGCAGGGCCGTGATGCCCTCGCGCGTCCCCGCAACCTTGAAGTCCATGTCGCCGTAATGGTCCTCGACGCCCGCGATGTCGGTCAGGATGACGTAGCCGTCGTCGCCCTTCACCAGCCCCATGGCGGCGCCCGCCACGGCGGACCGGAGCGGCACCCCGGCGTCCATCAGGCACAGCGATCCTCCGCAGATCGAGGCCATGCTGGACGACCCGTTGGACTCCAGGATGTCGGAGACCAGGCGGATGATGTAGGGGAACGCGTCCTCGTCCGGCATGAGCGGGAGCAGGGCCCGCTCCGCGAGGGCCCCATGGCCGATCTCGCGCCGGCCGGGGCCGCGCAGGAACTTGACCTCCCCCACGCTGAAGGGCGGGAAGTTGTAGTGCAGCATGAAGCGCTTCTCCGACTCGCCCTCCAGCCAGTCGAGGCGCTGGGCGTCCTCGGAGGTCCCCAGGGTGCAGGTCACCAGGGCCTGGGTCTCGCCGCGGGTGAACAGGGCCGACCCGTGCGTGCGCGGGAGGACGCCGGCCTCGCAGGTCACCGGTCGCAGCTGGTCCGCCCGGCGCCCGTCGAAGCGCCGCCGGGCCTGGAGGAGCTCCCGGCGGGCGATCGTCTTGTGGATCTCGTGGAAGGCCGCCGCCGCCTCCTCCCGCCGCTGGGGCTGGTCCTCCGGGATCGATTTCACCTGCTCCTCCAGCAGGGCCGCGACCGCGCGGTAGGAGTCGATCTTGACGGGGATCTTCAGCGCCTCGTAGAGCCGATCGCCGCAGGCGCTCTCGATGGCGCGGTAGAGTTCCCCGTTCAGCTCGCGGGGCTTCGCCTGGCGCTTCGGTCTGCCGACCTGCCGCCGCAAATCTTCCTGAAGCCCGGCGAGGGTCCTGCAGCTCTCCTGGCCGAACCAGATCGCCTCCAGCATCTCGCTCTCGGACACCTCGCTGGCGCCGGCCTCCACCGTGATCACCTCGGTGGCGCTCCCGACCACCACGAGATCCAGCCGGCTGCTCTCCATCTCCGCGTAAGTCGGGTTCAGGATGTAGCGGCCGTCGATCAGGCCGACCCGGACGGCCCCGAGGGCGGTCGTGAAGGGGATGTCCGAGAGATGCAGTGCGGCCGAGGCCCCGGTCACCGCCAGGACGTCCGGATCGTTGGCCAGGTCGGCCGACAGCACCAGCGCCACGACCTGGGTCTCGAACGACCAGCCCTTCGGGAAGAGCGGCCGGATGGGACGGTCGATCAGCCGCGAGGTGAGGGTCTCCTTCTCGTTCGGCCGCCCCTCCCGCTTGAAGAAGCCGCCGGGGATCTTGCCGGCGGCGTACGTGTTCTCACGGTAGTCGACCGTCAGCGGCAGGAAGTTCACCACCGCCTTCTCGCGGCGCTCCGCGGTGGCCGTCACCAGGACGACGGTGTCGCCGTAGCGGACGGTCACGGCCCCGTCCGCCTGCTTGGCCACCTTCCCCGTCTCGATCGTCAGGGTCTTGTTCCCAAACTCGATGCTGCGAATCGTCGCCAAGAGTACCTCCTAGGACGGCCGCGGAACGCGGGCCCGTCGCCCGGCCGCTGGCCTCCGGGCCCCGCCGCGGCACGGTGCCGCGCGGGGCTGGTTGAGGAAGGCGCCCTGGGGGCTGGCGGGACGTCCGGCCCTGACGGGACCTCTGGGGCAACGGGAGTGAAGGATGAAGGGTATTTTCGTGTGGCCTATGATCGGTTGATGATCCAGATGAGCGCCGATGAAGACATGATGGATACCCTTCGGCTCACCCCGTTGTCCGCCCTGCGGCCCGCTCGACCCTGTCCCGCGCATCGGGCCCGTCAGCGATCGCCATCTCCCGGGATCCGGCCTTCCTATTTGCGGATCCCGAGCTTCTTGATCAGGTCCCGGTAGCGCTCCGCGTCCTTTCCCTTAAGGTAATCGAGGAGGCGGCGGCGGGTGCCCACCATCTTGAGCAGCCCGCGGCGCGAGTGGTGGTCCTTGGCGTGCGCGTTGAAGTGTTCGGTCAGGTCGTCGATTCTGCGGCTCAGGATCGCGATCTGGACTTCGGGAGATCCGGTGTCCGATGCGTGGGTCCTGTGCGAGGCGATGATCTCGGTCTTCCGGTCCTTCGTGAGCGCCATCCGCGTTCCCGTCCCTGGCCTGCGCGCCAAAAGCCCCGACGCGCCGCGCACTCTAGCACAACGCGCTCTCGCTGTAAAGTTGCGTCCGCGCCCGGAGGCCCGCTCAGGCGGTGAAGACGATGCGCGGGCGGACGATCGGGCGGGCCTGCGACGGCGGGTGCAGGAGGATCTCGCCGATCCCGACGAGCCGCCCCCCCGGCCCCTTGAGGCGACAGCGACCTGGCGGCAGGGGAGGCTCCGGGGCGGCGACCTCGTTCAGCCCGCAGGGGCGGCCGTGGAGGATCGCGTGCGTCCCCGCGGCGGTGAGGACCAGCGTGGGGATCCCCAGGGGAACCTCCTCCATCGGGACGAGGCGCGAAGCCGCCCCGGGCCCGGCGGCGGCGAGATCGTCCAGGCGGATCGCCTCTTCGATCCTGAAGGGCCCCGCGGCCAGCCGGCGCAGGGAGTACAGGTGGGCCCCGCAGCCGAGCGCCTCCCCGAGGTCGTGGGCGAAGGCTCTCAAGTACGTCCCCGCCGAGACCTCCGCCTCGAACTCCACCTCGTCCCCCGAGAAGCCCAGCAGGTCGAGCCGGCGAAAGGTGACCGTGACCGGCAGCGGATGGACCGGCGCGCGGCGCCGGGCGAGGCGATACATGGGCGTCCCGTGGACCTTCTTCGCCGAGTAGATCGGCGGCACCTGGCTGACCGTGCCGCGGAAACGATCCAGGGCGGCCAGGAGCGTGTCGCGATCGATGCGCACCTCGCGCGGCGGCCCGGCGGGGGCGCCGTCCCGGTCGTAGGTCTCGGTGGCGACGCCCAGCTTCAGCAGACCGCGGTAGGTCTTGTCCATGCCCGACAGGAAAGCGCCCAGGCGGGTCGCCCTGCCGATCATGAGCACCAGGAGGCCGGTGGCCCTCGGGTCCAGCGTCCCCGCGTGGCCGATCCGCCGCACGCCCAGCGCGCGCCGCGCGCTCGACACGATGTCGTGCGACGTGGGCCCCTCGGGCTTGTCCACCAGCAGGACGCCGTCGGGCGCGCGCAACTACTCCTCCTCGTCCGCGGCGCGCGCCGCCTCGTCGGCGTGGATGGCGCGCAGGACCTCGTCGATCCGTTCGCCGCGATCGAGCGATTCGTCCAGCCGGAACACGACGTCCGGGGCGTGGCGCAGGCGGAGGTTCTTGAACAGGCTGCGCCGGAAGAACGCGGCGGCGTTGTTGAGGGCCTTGAGCGACGCCTGCCGGGCCGCGTCGTCCCCGAGGACGCTGACAAAGACCCGGACCAGCCTGAGGTCCGGGCTGACGGAGGTGCCGGTGACGGTCACGAACCCGATCCGGGGGTCGCGCATGTCGCGCAGGATCAGGCGGGAGATCTCGCCCTTCATCAGGTCCGAGACCCTGTCCGTCCGGATGCTCATCGCGCCGCCCTCACGAGAGGTACTCCACGTCGTAGCTGAGCACCTCCCCCGGCACGCGGCGCTCGACCTCCCCCTGGA
>JACQNT010000238.1 GCA_016202915.1 Acidobacteriota bacterium | reverse complement strand
GCCCTGCGCGTCTCGGACCTGCCGAAGAGCGACACGTACCGGGTCCTGAGCGAGCCGGACCAGACCCTGGTCGTGGTCAGCCCGCCGGCGAAGGAGGAGTCGGCGCCGGCCGCCGAGGCGGCGGTCGCGCCGCCGACCGAACCCGAGGTCATCAAGAAGGGCAAGGCGGTGGCCGAAGCGGAGGAGTCGGCGCCGGCCGGTGAGGAGGAGGCCAAGAAGAAGGAGGCCAAGAAGCCCGAAGGGAAGAAGTAGGGACCCCGGAGAGGCTCGCGAGGTGAAGGTCCTCGTCGGCCTGGGCAATCCGGGTCAAGAGTACGCTTCCACCCGGCACAACATCGGTTACCTCGTGGCCGAGGAAGTCATCCGGCGGGCGGGCCGGCCGGGCCAGGAGAGGCGGGCGGGCTCGCTGATGTGCCGGGTCACCATCGGGCGGAGCGCGGTCCTGGTGGCGCGCCCCTTGACCTACATGAACCGGAGCGGGGCGGCGGCGATCGCGCTGCTGGACGCGGCCGCGGCGGCCCCTGAGGATCTCCTGGTGGTCTGCGACGACCTGTACCTGGATCTCGGGACGATCCGGGTCAGGGCGCGCGGAAGCCACGGGGGCCACAACGGCCTGCTCTCGATCATCGAGGCGCTCGGGACGCGCGATTTTCCGAGGGTGCGCGTCGGGGTGGGTCCGGCCGACCCGGGGGCGAACCACGCCGACTTCGTTCTGGCGCCGTTCCGGCCGGAGGAACGGGAGCGGCTCCCCGAGATCATCGCCCGGGCCGCCGACAGCGCCGGGGTGGCCCTGGAGCAGGGGATCGCGGCTGCGATGAACCGTTTCAACAGGCGCAGGCGAACGCCGGGACAGCCCGGCGAGAGCGTCTAGAAAGAGAGGGAATCCAGGGATGCTACAATACGAAACGATGTTCATCGCCGAGCCGACGTTCTCGGAGGAGGAGATCGACGAGATCCTCAAGGGGTTCGAGCAGCTGGCCGCCGCGTCGAGCGCCAGGGTGCTGAAGGTCGAGAAGTGGGGGAAGCGGCGGCTGGCCTATCCGATCATGAGGCACGAGGAGGGGTTCTACATCCTCATGGTGCTTGAGTGCCCCGCGGCGCTCGTCAAGGAGCTAGACAGGCGTTACCGGATGAACGACCGGATCCTGCGCCACCTGACGGTGCGGGTTGAGAACGAGGCCCAGCTGGGGCCGTCGCCGATGATGAAGCCGCGCCCGGAGCGCGAGGAGATCGCGCCCGAGGCGGGTTTCGCGCCGTAACGGAGGAGCGCCGACATGCGCACCATGGGTGGGCGGGGCGGCCGCGGGCAGGACCGTGGCCGCAAGAAGCAGTTCAAGAAGAAGTTCCTGTTCCGCAAGAAGAAGTTTTGCAAATTCTGCGACGAGAAGATCAAGTTCATCGACTACAAGGACCTGCGCCTGCTCCAGGCCTTCACCCCCGAGCGCGCCAAGATCTTCCCCCGGCGGATCTCGGGGACCTGCTCCAAGCACCAGCGGAAGCTGATGCAGGCGATCAAGAGAGCGCGGATCATGGCGCTCATCCCGTTCACCTCCGACTGAGGGGGCACGTGACCCGGAGCCGATCATGCGCGTGGTGCTGAAAGAGGACATCGACAAGCTGGGGCGGCGCGGCGCGATCGTCAAGGTCGCCGACGGCTATGCCCGCAATTTCCTCCTGCCCAAGGGCAAGGCCCTGCTCGCGACCGACGGCAATCTGAAGACGATCGATCGCGAGAGGCGCCGCTACGTGGTGCGCGTGGCGAAGGAGAAGGAGGAGATGGAAAACCTCGCCCGGCGCATCGGGGCGGTCTCCTGCACCCTGGTCCGGAAAGTGGGTGAGCACGATGTCCTCTACGGATCGGTGACGGCCGCGGACATCGCCGAGTACCTGGAGCGCGAAGGGATCGCGGTCGACAAGCGCCGCATCCAGATCGGGGAGCCGATCAAGAGCCTGGGGATCTACAGCGTGCCGATCAAGCTGCACCCGGAGGTCAGGGCCGAAGTGAAGGTCTGGGTGGTGAAGGAGTAGCCGGTGTCCGACGCCGTCCCCGCAGCGCCGGCGCCGAAGCCCGGCTCTGCGGCCCGCTCCCTCGTGTCCTGCCTGCTGGCCTGGTTCCTGCCCGGCCTGGGCCATGTCTACCTGGGGAGGAAGGGGCGGGGGGCCGTCTTCTGCGTCGTCGTGCTGGCCACCTTCGGGCTCGGTATCGCCTCGGACGGGGCCGCCTCGCTCGTCGACCGGGGCCAAGCCCTGACCTATCTGGCCACCTTCGACAACGTGGCCACCGGCCCGATCGAGCTTCTGAGCCGCCAGCGCACCTACGGGAGGATCGTCTACCTCCTGCCGCGCGAGGAGAACCACCCGGAGCGCGTCGAGCTGACCGGCAGGCTGAGGGACCGCGTGCGGAGCGTGACCTACGAGTACGGCAACGCCTTTCTCCTCACGGCCGGGCTGATGAACATCCTCCTGATCCTGGACACTTTCGACATCGCCGTCGGCCGCAAGGACTGACCCGGGGAGGCGGGATGATCCGCAGCCACTTCCTCAATATGGCGATCTTCTCGGCGCTCGTCGCCGTGTTCTTCGCCTTCCTGACCCAGAACGAGACCAGGGATCGCCTGCGCGTCATCCTGATCCTGGGCGGATCGATGATCGTCCTCTCCCTGATCCTGGCCTACGTGATGTATCCCTTCCCCCTGCGCTGATGCGTTCGCCGGGAGCGGGCCACGCCCTCTGGATCTGGGCGCCTCTCGTCATCTACGTCGTGGTCATCTTCTATCTCTCCAGCCTGTCGCAGGTCCCCTGGAGCGGCCTGTCCCCCGACTACGTGAGCCACGCCGCCGAGTACTTCGGCCTGGGGCTCCTGGTGGCACGGGCGCTCAACGACGGTCTGAGCCGGCCGGTGCCGCCGCGCCGGCTCCTGCTGGCGTTCATCCTCTGCGTCGCGTGCGGCGTGGCCGACGAGATCTGGCAGTGGTTCACCCCGAACCGCTTCGCGGATTACGTGGACGTCCTCAGCGACGCCTGCGGGGCGGCCCTGGGCCTGGCCGCCCTGCACCTGGGGCGCGGCCTGCTGGCCGGGAGCGCCGAGGCATGAGCGAGGCGGCGGGCGGCGCCCCGGAGGCCGTGCTCTACACGCGCCCCGACTGCCCCCTCTGCTTCGCCATGCACCGGGCCGCGGGGCGCTGCGCGCGCCGGCACGGGGTGACCCTGCGCGTCGTCGACATCGGCGGCAGCGCGGATCTCTGGGCGCGCTACCGGGACGAGGTGCCGGTCCTGGAGCTCCCCGGCGGGCGCTCCTTTTGCGGGCGGGCCGCGGCGGGGGCGCTCGACGAGGCGTTCCGTGAGGCGCGGCGGGCCTTCCGCTCGCGCGTGGAGCGGTGATGCGGATCGCCGTGATCCCGGGCGACGGGATCGGGATCGAGGTGACGCTGGAGGCGGTGGCCGCCCTGCGGGAGGCCGCGGCCAGGACCGCCATGCGGCTCCAGTTCACCGAGCTGCCATACGGCGCCGATCACTTCCTGAAGACGGGGGAGACGCTGCCGCCGGGGGCCCTCGAGAGGCTCCAGGAGTTCGACGCCATCCTCCTCGGGGCGCTCGGCGACCCGCGGGTGCCGGACGGGCGGCACGCCGCCGACATCCTCCTCGGCATCCGCTTCGGGCTGGACCTGTACGTCAACTACCGCCCGGTCCGGCTGCTCGACGATCGGCTGTGCCCCCTGAAGGGAAGGACGGAGCGCGACGTCGACTTCGTCATCTTCCGCGAGAACACCGAGGGGCTTTACGTCGGCATGGGCGGCATCTTCAAGAAGGGGACGCCGGACGAGGTGGCGGTCCAGGAGGACGTCAACACGCGCAAGGGGGTGGAGCGGATCTGCCGCCACGCCTTCGAATTCGCCGCGCAGCGCGGGCGCCGCCGCGTGCTGATGGCGGACAAGAGCAACGCCCTCACCTTCGGGCACGATCTGTGGCAGAGGACCTTCCGGGAGGTGGCGGGGGGCTACCCGGCCATCGAGGCCTCGCACATGTACGTGGATGCCCTGGCGATGCAGATGGTGAAGGACCCGTCCCAGTTCGAGGTGATCGTCACCTGCAACATGTTCGGCGACATCCTGACCGACCTCGGGGCGCAGATCCAGGGCGGCATGGGACTGGCCGCGTCCGCCAATCTCCACCCGGGGCGCACCGGGCTGTTCGAGCCGGTCCACGGGTCGGCCCCCAAGTACGCCGGCAAGGACGTGGCCAACCCGATGGGGGCGATCCTTTCCGCCGCGCTGCTGCTCGAGAACCTCGGCAGGCCGGAGGAGGCACGCCTGCTGGAGGACGCGGTGGTCGACTGCATCCGTGAGGGGCGGACCACCCGCGACCTCGGAGGCGCTCTGGGGACGAGGGAGGTCGGCGCCGAGGTCCGCCGGCGCATCGCCGCGCGCAGTTAGAGCGGGCTCAGGGGACCCCGTCCTCCCTCTCCGGCGCTTCCTGCTCTTCGAACGGGCCGGCCTCCGCCTTCGTCTCGGACACCTGGAGCGCCAGGACCCTGCCTGCCGACCGCCCGTAACCCAGGGCGACCCGCCCGTCGGCCACCACCGGCGAGGTCGTGAACCACTCGCCCGGGATGTTCAGATCGAAGCGGCCCGCGGTCTGCAGGCCCGGAAGGGCCAGCCCGATCAGGGAGCCCTCCGTGAAGGGGACGACCAGAAGATGCTTTTCGGTCGTGGCCGAATTCGCCTCGAGGCGGTGCCCGAGGCGCACCCGCGACATCAGATGCCCGTTCCTGTGGCGCAGGACGTAGACGTCGTTGTCGTAACAGAGGATGTACAGGTAGCGGCCGCGCACGAAGGGGCGCGCCGTGGTGAGCGCGCCGGTGCGCGTGATCCAGCGCGGCCGGCCGTCCTTGAAGCGCAGGCAGCGCACGCTCCTGTCGGACGCGGCGGCGTAGACCCGTCCCTGGTGGAACACCGGCGGGGCGCTGATCGCGTGCCCCGCCTGGTGGCGCCAGCGGGTCGCGAGCGTCCGCTCGTCGAGCGCCAGCAGGGTGCCGTCCTCGGTGCCGATCAGGATCGCCTCCGGCGCCGGCTCCGGCGCCGTCGTCGGCCGGCCCGGCAGCGCGCGGCGCGCCTCGACCCGACCGTCCGCCGGGTCCAGCGCCAGGAGATCCCCGGAGGAGAGGATCAGCAGCAGGCGGCCGCCGAGGATCCTGGGGACCGCCGCCGGCTCCGCCCCGATCTCCGCCGACCAGAGCGGGCGCCCGTCCCGGCAGTCGAGGGCCAGCAGGCGGCCGCTGCGCGCCGCCAGATAGACCCGGCCGCCGGCCGCCGCCGGCGCGGCGCCGAGCGGCTCGGCGAGGCCGCTCCTCCAGGCGACCCGTCCAGCGGCGGGGTCGAGCGCGACGACCTCGCCGTCCTGGCCGGCGGCGACCAGGAGCGTCTCGCAGAGGACCGGATCGCCCGCCAGGGGAGCGCCGAACCCCTCGAAGGTCCAGGAGACCTCGAAGGAGATGACCCGCGGCGCGCCGTCGCGCTCCAGCTCGGGGTTCCATTCCGTGGGCTGGCTCCGGAAGACGGTTTTCTGGCGGCGCGCGGCCAGCGAGGGCCCGGGGAGGAGAAGGGCGCAGGTGGTTGCGGCGGCCAGGACGCGCGTGAACGTGGCGCGCCGGCGCCGCCGAATCAGGAGTTCCGGCCTCATCGCTCCTTCCCGGACGGCGGGCGGCCTCCGTCCGCGGGCGCCCCTTCCGGCACGCGGAGCGGCCCGTCCCGGGCATTATAGACCCGGGGCGAACTTCCTCCCCTCCGGGCGGCTGTGCTATTCTGCACGACCCTTTAGCGGGAACTCCGCGGGAACGCGCGCTTCAGGACAGGAGATGATCGAGGCGGTCAAAGGAGCGCGTGACATCCTCCCCGAGGAGATCGGGCGCTGGCAGTTCGTGGAGGCCGGTGCGCGCGCCACGTTCGAGTTGTACGGGTTCCACGAGATCCGCACCCCCATCTTCGAGAGCACCGAGCTCTTCCTGCGCGGCATCGGCGAAGGGAGCGACATCGTGGCGAAGGAGATGTACACCTTCGCGGACCGCAAGGGGCGATCGCTCACCCTGCGTCCCGAGAACACCGCCCCGGTGGCGCGCGCCTACATCGAGCATGGGATGCGGCGCCGTTCGGAAGTGGAGCGGCTGTACTATATCGGCCCCATGTTCCGCTACGAGCGGCCGCAGAAGGGGCGGATGCGCCAGTTCCATCAGACCGGCGTCGAGGTGTTCGGCAGCGACCACCCGGCGGTCGACGCCGAGACTCTGGAGATGCTCCTGGCGTTCCTCGCGAGGCTCGGGCTCAAGGAGCTCGATCTCGTCCTGAACTCCGTCGGATGCCCGCGGTGCCGCTCCGACTATCGCGCCGTGCTGCTGCGCCACTTGGGGCCCCATGAGCCCGTCCTGTGCGACGACTGTCACCGGCGCCTGCAGGCCAACCCGCTGCGCTGCTTCGACTGCAAGGTCCCCGCCGACCGGGAGACCATGGCGGCCGCTCCGGCGATCCTCGACCACCTGTGCGCCGCCTGCCGCGAGCATTTCGGCCGGGTGCGCAGCTACCTGGACGATTTCGGGATCTCGTACCGCGTCGACGGGCGGCTGATGCGCGGGCTGGACTACTACCGCCGCACCGCCTTCGAGGTCCTGGCGCCCGGCCTCGGCGCCCAGAACGCTCTCTTGGGCGGCGGGCGGTATGACGGGCTCGTGGAGGATCTCGGGGGCCCCCCCGTCCCGGGCTTCGGCTTCGCCGTGGGGCTGGAGAGGCTGGTGATGTCGTTGCCGGGGTCGGCGGTGCTGCCCGACGGGGCCCCCGATGTCGTCATGGTGGCGTCCGGGGAGGCGGCGATCGGGCGCGCGCTCAGCCTGGCGCGCGGCCTGAGGCGCTCGGGACGCCGGGTCGTCCTGGATCCGCTCCCGGGCAAGAGCCTCAAGTCCCAGATGAGGCGCGCCAACGACCTGAAGGCCCGCTATGCGCTGATCCTGGGCGAGCGGGAGGTCGCGCAGGGGCTCCTTACCCTGAAGCGGCTCGCGGATGGGATCCAGGTCACGATCGGGGAGGGGGATCTGGAGACCACGCTGGCGGGGGCGGCGCGTGCCTGAGCCCCGCGGGTCCCGGCAGCGGACGGACACGTGCGGGGCGCTGCGGCGCGGCGACGCCGGGCGCGAGGTGGTGCTGCTCGGATGGGTGGACAGCGTGCGCGATCACGGCGGCCTGCTGTTCGCCGACATCCGCGACCGCTACGGCGTCACCCAGGCGGTCTTCAATCCCGAATCGGCGCCAGAGGCGTTCGGCGCCGCCAAGGCCCTGCGGCCCGAGTACGTGGTCGCGGTGCAGGGACGCGCGCTGCTGCGCGCTCCGGGGAACGTCAACAGCGCCCTGCCGACCGGGGAGATCGAGGTGCAGGCCGCGCGCCTGGAGGTTCTGAACGTCTCGGAGACCCTCCCGTTCCCGCTGAGCGACGAGGCGGGCGTCGCGGAGGAGGTGCGGCTGCGCCACCGCTACCTGGACCTGCGCCGGCCCCGGCTGCAGCGCATCCTGGAAGTCCGCCACCGCGTCCTGCTGGCGGCGCGCCGGTATCTCGACGGCCACAGTTTCCTCGAGGTGGAGACGCCGATCCTGACGCGCAGCACGCCGGAGGGCTCGCGCGAGTACCTGGTCCCGTCCCGGGTCAACCCGGGGCGTTTCTACTCGCTTCCGCAGTCGCCGCAGATCTTCAAGCAGCTCCTGATGGTCGCCGGCTGCGACCGCTATTTCCAGATCGCCAAGTGCTTCCGCGACGAGGACCTGCGCGCCGACCGGCAGCCGGAATTCACCCAGATCGACATCGAGATCTCCTTTCCCGAGGTGCAGGCCCTCTGCACCCTCATCGAGGGGCTGATGGAGGAGATCTTCCGTGCCGCGGGCCAGCGCCTGCAGGGCCCCTACCCCCGGCTGACCTTCCGGGAAGCGCTGGACCGGTTCGGCACCGACAAGCCGGACACTCGGTTCGGCGCGGAGATCAGGGATCTGACCGGGGCCCTGGCGGCCAGCCCGCTGCGGGTCTTCGCCGACACCGCGCGGCAGGGGGGGGCCATCAAGGCGCTGCTCGTCCCGGGTGGCGGGGCCTGGTCGCGCCAGAGGATCGACAACCTCGTCGATGCCGCCAGGGGGCTCGGCTCGAAAGGCCTGATCTGGATCAAGTCGACGGGCGGGACGGTCCAGTCGTCGGTGCTGAAGCACCTGACCGAGGAGGGCTGCCGGGCGGTCCTCCGCGACCTGCAGGCGGATCCCGATGACCTGGCGCTCCTGGTCGCGGATCGGTGGAAGAGGGCCTGCGAGATCCTGGGCGCCCTCCGCCTGCAGATCGCCCGCTCCGAGAAGTGGATCGACGACAACGGCCACCGCCTTCTCTGGGTGCACGAGTTTCCGCTCTTCGAGCACAGCGAGGAGGAAGGGAGGCTCGTCTCCTGCCACCATCCGTTCACCTCGCCTCACCCGGACGACGCCGACAGGCTCGAGACCAGTCCGGAGGAGGTCCGGGCGCTGGCCTACGATCTGGTCCTGAACGGCATGGAGGTCGGCGGCGGCAGCATCCGTATTCACCGCAGCGATCTGCAATCCCGGGTGTTCCGGGTCCTGGGCATAGGCCGCGAGGAGGCGGAGTCGAAGTTCGGTTTCCTCCTGACGGCCCTCGGCATGGGCGCGCCGCCCCACGGTGGGATCGCGCTGGGGGTGGACCGGATCCTCGCCATCCTGACCCGCTGCGCCTCCATTCGCGACGTCATCGCCTTCCCCAAGACGACGAGCGGCATCGACCTGATGACCGGCGCGCCCTCGAGCGTCAGCGAGCGCCAGCTCCGGGATCTCTCTATCCGCGTCGAGGTCGGCGAGCCGCGGCGAGCACCAGTGGAATAACCCTCAGAATATCAATCACTTACCCTCTCCAGCCCTCTGACTGCAAAATTGACAACGGCCGTCCGGGGTGCTAATTTAAGCCTGCGTCCGACCCCGAAGGGGAAGGAAGGCAAACCCGACCGGATGCGCAAACTGGCGGTCCCCGAGGAAATCCTGATCGAGGTCTTCGGTCATTACGACGAGAACCTGCGGGCGATCGAGCGGGACATCGGGGTGCGGATCTCGGCCCGGGGCACAGAGGTCACCGTCCAGGGCGACCAGGAGAAGGAGGCCCTGGCGGCCGACCTGATCGACCAGCTGGTCACCGTGGTCCGGAACGGCTACACCCTCAGGAAGGGCGACGTCGAGATCGCCGCCCGCCTCCTGCGCGACAACCGTTCCGCCGTCCTGCAGGACTTCTTCGCGGCGGGGCGCCTGCGGGCCACGAACGGGCGCTACGTGACGCCCAAGAGCCTCAACCAGCGCCTCTACCTCGACGCCATGCGCGACAGCGACCTGGTCTTCGCCATCGGTCCTGCGGGGACCGGGAAGACCTACCTGGCCGTGGCCGCCGCCGTCGGCCACCTGACCGAGAAGAAGGTGGAACGGATCATTCTCTGCCGACCGGCCGTGGAAGCGGGGGAGAAGCTGGGCTTCCTCCCGGGCGACATGGCCGAGAAGGTCGACCCGTACTTCCGCCCCCTGTACGACGCCCTGTACCACCTGCTCGAGCGCGACCGCGCCAACGCCCAGATGGAGCGCGTGGCGATCGAGATCGCGCCTCTGGCCTTCATGCGGGGCCGCACGCTCAACAACTCGTTCGTCATCCTGGACGAAGCCCAGAACACGACCTCGGAGCAGATGAAGATGTTCCTGACGCGGCTGGGGACCAACTCCAAGGCCGTGATCACCGGTGACGTCACCCAGGTAGACCTGCCGCCGGGGAAGACCTCGGGGCTCATCGAGGCCAGGGAGGTGGTCGCCAGGATCGCGGGCATCCGCTTTGTCCTGTTCGACGAGTCGGACGTGGTCCGCCATCCGCTGGTGCAGAACATCATCAAGGCCTACGCGGACTACCGCGACGGCAACAAGGCCCGGCGTGGCCCGGCCGCGCGGCGCGGGGGTTCGCCCGGGCCCGGGAGGGGCCGGGCCCGCTCCCGCCGGGCGGAGAGGGGCTGAGGCCGGGTCATGCCCAGCGCACTGCCAGGACGCCCGATCCCCGGGACGCCGGGGCCCCTTTGGAGACGCCTGGCGGCGATCCGCAGCCGCGCCGCCGGCGTCATGGAGCGCCTGCTCGCCTCGCGGGTGGCGTGGGTCGGCCTGTACTTCGCAGTGGTCACCCCGCTCCTGCTCGGCACCCGGCTCGGCCCCGCTCCCCCGCTCCCCGCCGTCGGCTCCGCCGCGGTCGTCGATGTCATCGCCCCGGAGACGCGCGAGTTCGTGGACGAGGCGGCCACCCGCGCCGTGCGCGAGGCCGCGCGCGCCGCCGTCCACCCGGTCTACACGTTCGACGGCCGGGCCGCCGCCGCCGCGGTTGACGCGCTCAGCGCATCGTTCCGGGAGTGGCGCCGGGCCCGCGAGTCGGCCGGCCCCGGGGCGCGCGGGCGGCGGGCGATGCTGTCGCGGCTGGGGCAGGTCTCCACCATCCCGGTCTCCGCGGGGACGCTGGCGTACCTGCTGGAGATCGATTTCGACCCGAGAGTGGAGGAGCGCCTGGCGGGAGTCCTGCGCGACATTCTCCGCCAGCGCCTGGTCGGCAGCAAGGCTCTGCTGCCGCGCGCGGGCGGGCCGCTGGTGCTGCGTGATGTGCGCGCCGGCCGCGAATGGAAGGAGGAGGCCCCGGTCGGGGTCATCTCCCTGGACGAGGCCCGCCTGCAGGCGCGGGAGGCCCTGAGGGCCACCGCCGCCGCCCGCGAGAGGGCCGCGGCCTGGCCCATCCTGCAGGACCTGATCGGCCCCAACCTCGTCTTCGACGGCGCCCTCACGGAGGCCCGGCGCCAGGAGGCGGCCTCCCGCGTCGAGCCGCTCATCGTGAGGATCCCGAAGGGAAAGGTCCTGCTGCGCCGTGGCGAGGTGGTGAGCG
>JACQNT010000246.1 GCA_016202915.1 Acidobacteriota bacterium | reverse complement strand
CCTTCTCGGCGAACTCGTGGGCGAGGGCGCGGAGCTGCTGCTGCTCCTCGGTCAGGGCGAAATCGACCATGGGGGACCTCCTCCGCGCCGATTATGGCGTCCGGCCGGGGAGGGGTCAAGGTTCCGCCCGGTGCGGACGAAGAGGGGGCGGGCCCCTGCCCGCCCACTCGCCGAATCCCCGGTACCGCGGATCTCTTACGGCTTCTGCTTCGCCATCTTGGCGTAGAACTCCTTCGCCCGCTTGCCGACCTCGGCCGGGGTGAGGCTCTCCTTGACGGTGGCGATTCCCCATTCGAAGCCGAACGGGTCGGCGAGCTTGCCGTAGCGGTCGCCCCAGAACATGTCGGCGACGGGCATCTTCTCCGTCGCGCCGGCCGCGATCGCCCGCTTGAAGGCTGCATCGACATCCTGCACATAGAGGTGCAACGAGGCGGGCGAGCCGCCCAGGGACTGCGGCGACCGGCAGCCCCACTGCGGGTTCTCGTCCGCCAGGTACACGTACGCGTCGCCGATCTTGACCTCGGCATGCCCGACGCCCTTGCCGTCCGGTCCGGGCATGCGCATCACTTCCTCCGCCCCGAAGGCCCGCTTGTAGAACTCGATCGCCTTGCCGGCATCCCGCACCACCAGGTACGGCGTGACGGTGTGGTGCCCTTCCGGAATCCACTTCGCACTCTTCGCCATGGTCCTCCCCTTCCCGCCCGAGGCGCGAATGACGCTTGATGTGAGACGATGCCGGACATTCTACAGCCGTTTCCGTCGATTGACAGCCCCGGCCGCGACCCGCTAGATTCGGGCCCTCACCGGGACGGCGGGGGGCGGAGTGCAGACCTACAGGAACTTCATCGACGGCGCCTGGACGGACGCGGCTTCGGGGAGAACGCTCGACGTCCTGAACCCGGCGACGCTGGAGGTGATCGCCCGGGTGCCCGACTCGGGCCCGGAGGACGTCGATCGGGCCGTGCGGGCGGCGCGCCGGGCGTTCGACGCGGGCGACTGGCCGCAGACCTCCGCGCGGGAACGCGGCCGCATCCTCTTCCGCCTCTCCGAATACCTCGGCAAGAACGCGGCGCGTTTCGCCGAGATCGAGACGCTCAACAACGGCAAGCCGCTCGCCGAGGCACGGGAGGACCTCTCCGACGCCGCGTTCTGCTTCGAGTATTACGGAGGCCTGGCCACCAAGGTGCGGGGCGACGTCCTGCCGGTGCCCGGGAACGTCATGAGCCTCGCGCTCAGGGAGCCGGTCGGCGTCGCGGGCCAGATCATCCCCTGGAACTACCCTCTCATGATGGCGGCGCAGAAGCTCGCGCCGGCGATCGCCGCCGGCTGCACTTCTGTTCTGAAGCCGGCGGAGCAGACGCCGATCTCCGTGCTGGAGCTTGCCGGCGCCTTCGAGGAGGCCGGCCTGCCGCCCGGCGTCGTCAACATCGTCAATGGAGCGGGCGAGACGGCCGGGGCGGCGATCGTCGTCCACCCGGAGGTGGACAAGATCGCCTTCACGGGGAGCTGCGAGGTCGGCAAGATCATCATGCGCGAGGCCTCCGCCACCCTCAAGCGGGTGTCGCTCGAGCTGGGAGGGAAGTCGCCCAACATCTTCTTCGCCGACGCCGAGTTCGAGGCGGCGATCGAGGGGGCGCTGTTCGGCGTTTTCCTCAACCAGGGGGAGATCTGCTCCGCCGGCAGCCGCGTCCTGGTGCAGAGATCGATCTACAGCCGCCTGCTCGACGCCGTGGTGGAGAAGGCGAAGAAGATCAAGGTCGGCCCGGGCCTGTCGCCCGAGACGAAGATGGGGCCGCTGGTGAGCCAGGAGCAGTACGACAAGGTGCTGTCGTACCTCGAGGTGGGGAAGAAGGAGGCCCGCCTGGTTCTGGGCGGCGGCCGGCCGAAGCACCTCCCGAAGGAGGCGGAGAAGGGCTTCTTCGTCGAGCCGACGATCTTCTGCGACGTGGACAACTCCGCCCGCATCGCCCGGGAGGAGATCTTCGGCCCGGTCATGGCGGTCATCCCCTTCGATGACGAGGAGGACGCCTGCCGCATCGCCAACGACACCCCGTTCGGCCTGGCGGCCGCCGTCTGGACGCGCGACATCTTCAAGGCGCTGCGCGCCGTGAAGCGGCTGCGGGCCGGCGTCGTCTGGGTCAACCACATGCAGCCGGCCCCGGTCGAGGCCCCCTGGGGCGGTTACAAGCAGTCCGGCTTCGGCCGCGAGCTCGGCCCCCATGGCCTCGACGAATACCTGGAGGTCAAGCAGGTCTACATCAACCTCAACGACCGCCCCATCGGATGGTACAGGTAGCCCCTCTGATGGAGTCCAGGCTGCTCGACCTGCGCGACTGCACCGGCGGCGAGTTCGCGGCGATCCAGCGGGAGATGCTGCGGCTCGACCTGGAGCAGCAGCCGCGCTGGTTCCGCCCCCTCCTGGTCCGAAGCAAGACCCTGAAGCGCTGGACCGGCTACGACCACTGGTCGCGGGCCTGGGAGTACCCGTGGGCGATCCTGGCCGCGGGCCTCGGAGAACGCGACGGGCCGGCGGACCGGCCGCTGCGCGTTCTCGACGTGGGAGGAGGGGGGAGCCCGTTCGCGCTCTACCTGGCGCGGAGATGGCACGAGGCCTGCGTCGCCGATCCGTCCCTCGACCGCGGCGCCTCCTTCGTCTTCGACCCGAATCGGAGCCTCTACCGCAACGTCCGCTCGCTTTTAAAGCGGCTCATCTTCAGGGCCACGGGGATCAACTCCCTGTGGGGGCTGCCCGACACGGGCGAAGGACGCGCCGATGTCGGGAGGACGCGGGTGTGCTATCTGCCGTACGCGGCGGACCGCCTGGAGTTCCCCGATCAGCACTTCGACCGGGTCTTCTGCCTGAGCGTGATGGAGCACATCCCGGCCGATCTCTGGGGCGGCTGCATGGCGGAGTTCCAGAGGGTTCTGAAGCCCGGCGGCCGCCTCGTCCTCACGCTCGACATGACGACACCCCAGGCCAACGAGCGGCTGTATCTCCGGCTTGTGCGGAGCTGCCCCCTCCGCCTCATCGGCGACCCGGGATACCAGGTCCCGATCGACGCCGATGACCAGCGCAGGCGACATCCCGGCCACGGCTACGAGACGATCGGCCTCGTGTGGCAGAAGTGACGCCGCCGCCCGCGAGCTTCCTGGAGGCCCTGCGCTTCTGGGCGAAGCTGGGCTGCATCAACTTCGGCGGTCCGGCCGGGCAGATCGCGATCATGCACAGGGAGCTGGTGGAGCGAAGAGGATGGGTCACGGAGGGCCAGTTCCTGCGGGCCCTGAATTTCTGCATGATCCTCCCGGGCCCCGAGGCCCAGCAGCTCGCCACTTACATCGGCTGGAGGCTGCACGGGACCCCCGGAGGCCTTGCCGCCGGGTCGCTCTTTGTTCTCCCTTCCGTTTTCGTGCTGCTCCTGTTGAGCTGGCTCGCCGCCGCGCACGCCGACGTGCCCGCGATCGCGGGTCTCCTGTACGGCGTCCAGCCCGTGGTGATGGCCATCGTGGCCGAAGCCGTCCTGCGGATCGGCAGGAGGACGCTGCACCACTGGTCGCTCGTTGGGTTCGCGGCCTCGGCGTTCATCGCCATCCGCTTCTTCTCCGTGCCCTTCCCGATCATCATCGCCGCGGCGGCCCTGGCGGGAGTCGCGGTGCAGCGCCGGTGGCCGCGACCGCTCCGGCCGCGCGGGCAGGACGCCTCGCCACGCGGCGCCGATCCCGCGGGGCCTACCGCACCGAATGCTGCCGGGACACCGTCCCGGCGAGCGCCTTCGAAATCCTTTCCCCCGCTCCGGCGCGCGGCGCGGATCGGCGCAGTGTTCTTCGTCCTGTGGGCGGCCCCGGTGCTGGGGCTCCTGATGGCGCGCGGCGGTGCGGACGTCCTGGTGCGGCAGGCCCTGTTTTTCACCCAGGCGGCGTTCGTCACCTTCGGCGGGGCGTACGCCGTCCTCGCCTACATCGCCGACATGGCCGTGAACCGCT
>JACQNT010000237.1 GCA_016202915.1 Acidobacteriota bacterium | reverse complement strand
GGTCCCGCGGCTGGCCGATCGATCCGGGGTTGATCAGGCGCCGCCCGCCGGCCACCAGGGAGAACTCCGTCCGCTCCCCCCGGGCGGCGCACCGCTCCACCCGCGAGCCCGCGAGGCGGAACTCGCAGGGCAGGTGCGTGTGGCCGAAAAAGCACAGGTCGAAGGGCAGGGCGTCGAAGCAGCGGCGCGCCCCTCCCTCTTCCAGCAGGTATTCGTCCTCGTCGAGGGGGGTCCCGTGGCTCAGGAGCCGGCCGGGCGCGAACTCCAGCGGCCCCCGAGGGAGGGAGCGCAGGTAGGCGGCGGCCCCGGGGCTGAGGGCGCGGCGGGTCCAGAGCGCCGCCGCCCGCGCGGCTTCGTTGAACTCCTCCTCGCCGTCCAGCCCGGCCGCCACGCGGTCGTGATTTCCCCGGATGGCCACGACGTCCGGCAGGCTCCCGAGGAGATCGATCACCCCGCCCGGGTCGGGTCCGTAGCCGACGATGTCCCCGAGCACCAGGGCGCGGTCGTAGCCCAGGGGGCGCGCGAATTCGAGGGCGGCGCCGAGGGCCTCGAGGTTGCTGTGCAGATCGGCCAGGACCAGGTATCTCATTCCAGTGACCGCGCGATCCGCCCGGCGATCTCCTCCGGGGTGAGGCCCTCCGCGTCCACGTGCAGCGCGGCGGCCCGATAGGAGGGGAGGCGGGCGAGATAGAGCGCCTCGGCCTGCGCCGCGTCCCTGAACAGCGGCCGCTCCGCCCCGCCGACGCAGCGCGCCAGCGCCTGCTCGAGCGGGATCCGGATCCAGATCGCACGGCCCATCCGATCGATCAGGGAGCGGCTCTCCGCCTGCGCGTAGGTCCCCCCTCCGCAGGCCACGACGATCCGCGGACGGTCGCGCAGCGAGCTCAGGAACTGCGTCTCACGCCGCCGGAAGTACGTCTCGCCGTCCTCGGCGAAGATGCGCGGGATGCTGCGCCCTTCGGCGGCGACGATCTGCTCGTCGAGGTCGATGAAGGCCCACCCCAGGAGGCGCGCCAGGGCCCTCCCCGCCGTCGTCTTGCCCGCCCCCATGAAGCCCACCAGGAAGATGGCGTCGCGCGGCCTCACGGCCCGCCTCCCGGCCGCGTCACGATGCGGCGGCGGCCGCCTCACCGCGCTCGAGGAGCCTCTCCAGGAACCCCGTGTCGAGGTTGCCGCGGATGAAATCCGGGTCGCCCATGATGCGGCGGTGCAGCGGGATGTTCGTGCGGATCCCCTCCACGACCATCACCTCGAGGCTGCGCCGCATGCGGGAGATCGCCTCCATGCGGTTGTTCCCCCGCGTGATCAGCTTGGCGATCATCGAGTCGTAGTAGGGAGGGACGGTGCACTCCGGGTGCGCCGCGGTGTCGACCCTGACGCCGGGACCCCCGGGCAGATGGAAGGTGGTGATCCGGCCGGGGGAAGGGGCGAACGTCTCCGGATCCTCGGCGTTGATCCGGCACTCGATGGAATGGCCGAGCTGCTGCACGTCCTCCTGGCGGAAGGACAGCGACTCTCCGGCGGCGATCTTGATCTGCTCCTTGATCAGATCGATGCCCGTCACCATCTCGGTCACCGGGTGCTCGACCTGGATGCGCGTGTTCATCTCCATGAAGTAGAAGCGCCCGTCCTCGTCGAGCAGCATCTCGACCGTCCCGGCGTTCTGGTAGCCGACCGAGCGCGCCACCTTGAGCGTCGCCTCCGCCATGCGGCGCCTCAGCTTGGGCGTCAGCGCCGTCGAGGGGGACTCCTCGAGGATCTTCTGGTGGCGCCTCTGGATCGAGCACTCGCGCTCCCCCAGGGTCACGACGTTGCCGAAGGCGTCCCCCAGGACCTGGAACTCGATGTGGCGCGGCGCCTTGAGGTATTTCTCGACGTACACGTCGGGCACGCCGAAGGCCGCCTTGGCCTCGGTGCGGGCGGCGCTCATGGCGGCCGCCAGGTCGTCCGGGGAGCTCACCAGGCGCATGCCGCGCCCGCCTCCTCCCGCGGCCGCCTTGACGATCACCGGGTAGCCGATCTTCGCCGCCACGCGCAGCGCCTCCTGCTCGTCGCTGATCGTGCCGCGGCTCCCGGGGATGATCGGGACCCCCGCGGCCAGCATGGTCTCCCGGGCCCTCGCCTTGTCCCCCATCAGGCGGATGACGTTGGGGCCGGGCCCGATGAAGCGGATCTTGCAGGCTTCGCAGACTTCGGCGAAGTGGGCCGACTCCGCCAGGAACCCGTACCCGGGGTGGATGGCGTCGGCGTCGGTGATCTCCGCCGCCGCGATGACGGCCCCGATGTTCAGGTACGAGTCGGTGTTGCGCGGGGGCCCGATGCAGACGTCCTCGTCGGCGAACTTTACGTGCAGGGAGTCCGCGTCGGCGGTGGAGTAGACGGCCACCGTCTGGATGCCCAGTTCGCGGCACGCCCAGATGATCCGCAGGGCGATCTCGCCGCGGTTGGCGATCAGGATCTTCTTGAACATGGCGCGGGGCCGTCCGGCTCAGGCCGGAGCGGGCTGGCGGATTTTGAACAGGGGCTCGCCGTACTCGACGGGCTGGCCGTTGGCCACCAGGATCTCCAGCACCTCGCCGTCGCAGTCCGACTCGATCTCGTTCATCAGTTTCATCGCTTCGACGACGCACAGGACCTGTGCCTTCTTCACGCGATCGCCCGGCTCCACGTACGGCCGGGCGCCGGGGCCGCTGGCGCGGTAGAAGGTGCCGACGATGGGCGACTTGACCGGGTGGACGTCCGGGGCCTCCGCAGCCGGGCCGCGGGCCGCCGCCTCGGCCTGCTGCTGGGGCACGGCGGCCGGCGCGGACGCCGCGACGGCGAGCGCCGCGGGCGGCATCGGGCCGTCGGCGGACGGGGCCGACCGTTTCACCAGCTTGATCTTGAACCCTTCGCGTTGGAGCTCGAATTCGACGAAGCTGCTCTTCTCGATGTACTCCATCAGCTCCTTGATTTCACTGTCCAAGCGTCCTCCGCTTCAACCGATCGCCTGTTCCAGCTGCTGCCCCGCCCTCCAGGCCTCGTAGCGCGCCCGCCCGGGGATGGAGTCGGGGCCGATGACGACACACAGATAGTAGTCCGAGCCCAGGGATCGGAGAATGGTGAGGCCCGAACGGCAGGCGACCGAGATCTCCTCGACCCGGTCGCGCGGGTCGCCGCGCAGCGCGGCGACCGCCCTCTTGACGACTCCAATCCCCTCGGCCGACGCCAGGTCCATGTTGAAGGTCTCCCGGACGGAGACCTTCTCCACCGCGATCCCGTCCAGGCCCACCACGGCCGCCCCCAGGGAGCCCGGGATCCGATCGAGGACGTTCTGCAGCACGGACCTCATCGCGCCGCCGCGTCCCGGCCCGAGCCGGCGCGGATCGACCGCAGCCAGCGCTCCAGCCTGTCGATCTTCGGGTCCACGGCGCTGCCGTGGAGCACGGCCGGAAGCGCCGCCGCCGGGGGATTCCCCGGGGCCGACGCGAACGGGACGCCCGCCGCGGGCGGCGCCGCGACGGTCTCCGCATCGCGGCGGGAAGCGGGAAGGCCCCCGATCAGTTCCTGCAGCCTGCGCCTGGCCCTGGCGTTCTCAGGGTCGACGCGCAGCATCTCCCGGTAGACCTCCAGGGCCTTCTCGACCAGCCCCTGGCGCAGGTAGAGCTCGGCCAGCGTGTTCGTCTGGAGGGCGTCGGGCGGCTCCTCCGGGGCGCCGGCCACTGCGGGGGCATCGGGGGAGGCCGCCGGCGGGCCCTCGCGCCGCAACCGCGCTCCGCCGCCGGCCGCCGCGGCGCCCGCCGCCTCCGCCGGGCCGGCCGCTCCCGCTTTCAGCAGGTCCTGCAGGAGGGCCTCCACCTCGCGGTCCCCGGGGTAATGGCGCAGCATCGCGCGGTAGGTCTCCGCCGCTCCGCGGCTGTCGCCCATCTTCCTCTGGACCTCGGCCAGGAGCTTGGCGGCGAGATGGTTCTCGGGCGCCAGCTCGAGCACCTCCGACAGGCTGCGGCGCGCTTCCTCGAGGTCCCCGGCCTCCAGGTACGCGCGGCCGAGCAGTATCCGGGCGGTGTGATAGGTCGGGTGGCGCGCCAGCCCCTCCTGGCAGACGCGCACGGCCTCGGCGTACTGCCCCTCCTTGCGGTATTCCTCCGCCAGCTGCAGGAAGGCCCTCGAGAAGGGATCGCGCCCCATTTTCTGCTTCAGGGCCTCGATCGAGGGCCTGCGCTGAGATCCAGGTTTGGTCATAGGCCTAAGTGGTTGACACCCCTGGAGTAAGAGATACCCGCGGATAACGACGAGCGCGATTATAGAGAATGACCGGAAGGCTTGTCAAAAGAAAAGCCCCCGGGGATCCGGGGGCGATGGCCTATGCCTGACCGGCCCTATGGGGTCATGCCGATGGCGACGCTCACGTCGAAGGTGACGGCGCGCCCGATCAGGTCGGCCCCGTTGAAGCGGATATCGGCCAAGATCACGGTACCCGCCGCCAGCCCTGCCTTGAGGGCGGCCGGGATCAGCGTCACGGTCATCGTATTCCCCACCGATCCCACCAGGAAGGAGACGGAGCTGGTGACGCCGGAAGCGGGGGCGGCCAAGGCAGGGCTGTAGGTCACCGTGAAATCGGTGAAGGTGACGCTGTTGAAAACCGGGTCCGAGCTGCCGTTCCTGTCCTCGACCGAGAAGGTGATCGTCGCCGTCACGTCCGTGGTGGTGGCCGCGACGCTCGTCCCCGCGGTTGTGATGGCCGTGGCCAGGATGAGGGCCTCGCCGATCTCGGGGTCGTCCCCCACCCGGTTGCAGCCGGCCGCCCCCAGCGTGACCGCGAGGGCGGCCAGGGCGGCCAGCGTGGTGTTCCTCGAAGGGCTCCTCATGTTCTTCCCTCCTGCGGCTCCGCCTTCTTGGAGATGCGCGGCGTGATGAAGATCAGCAGTTCCGTATTCTTCCTGTTGATCGACTTGTTCTTGAACAGCCAGCCGAGCCCGGGGATCTTGGAGAGGCCCGGGACGGAGGCCTGGGTCACCGAATCGTTCAGCTTGAAGATGCCGCCGATCACCGCCGTGCCGCCGTCGGCCACCAGGATCTGCGTCTGCGCCCGCTCCGTGAGGATGGGCGGCACGTCGCCGACGCGGTTGACGAAGTCTGGCGAGGAGTTATCCACGCGGACGTCCATGATGACCGTTCCCTCGTTGGTGATCTGGGGCGTCACCTCCAGCTTCAGCGACGCCGAGATGAACTCGACGTTGATCTGGGTCGCGGTCGTGCTGACCACGGGGATCTGGACGCCCTGCTCGATCACCGCCTTCACGTTGTTCTGGGTGGCGATGCGCGGGGACGAGAGGACCTTGACGTCGCCGTTCAGCTCGAAGGCGTCCAGCTGGAGATCGAGGTTGACGGAATCCAGCACGTTCCCCAGGGTGAGGTTCAGGCGCCCGGCGCTGGCGGCGGACTCGAGGTTGACGTCGTAGTCGATCGTGCCGGTGTGCGGGAACTGCAGCTTGGTCTGCGTCCCCTTGGCGGTGGTCGCCTCCCCATGCACTCCCCAGATGATTCCCAGATCCCTCTCGAACTCGCGGTCCGTCTCCACGATGCGCGCCTCGATCACCACCTGGGGCGTCTGCTCGTCCAGGGCGTCAATCAATCGATTGATTGGATCCCGGCGATCCGCCAGGTCGCTGACGATGAGCGTGTTGGTCCGATCGTCCATGATGACGTCGCCGCGCTTCGACATGATCTTCTTGATGATCGGCGTGACGTCCTTGGCCTTGGCGTAGGACAGGCTGCGCGTGAAGGTGATCGGCTCCTCCTCCAGTTCCTGCGCCTCGAGCAGCGCCTTGCGGGCCGCCGCCTCCGACGCCAGCTTCTGGGTCGAGGCGATCCGGATGACGTTGTTCTCGAACACCTTGTCCAGCCCGTTGTTCTTCAGGATGATGTCGAGGGCCTGGTCCTCCGGGACGTTCTCCAGGACGATCGTCAGGGTCCCCCCGACCGCCGGGTCGAGGACGATGTTGTACCCGGTGATCTCGTGGAACAGCCGGAAGACGTCCTTGAGATCGGCGTCCTTGAAGTTCAGCGAGATCCGCTTGCCGGTGTACTTCGGGGAGGTGTCGGAGATCGCCCTGGGGCCGAAGCGGCTCCCCGCCCGGGAGATCATCACCTCGCCGCCTGATCGCGGAGCGGCGTCCCGGAAGGGGACCTCCTGGGGAGAGCCCTCCACCCTCGCCTCGCCCCGGGCGATGAGCGGGTTCACCGGGGCGCTCGGGGCGGACGGCGCCTCGGCGGCCGCCGGCGCGCCGCCGGAGGCGGCCGGCTCCTCGGCGGCGAGCGGCGCCTGGATCGGCTCGGGCCCGGCGGCCGGCTCCTGCGCCGCCATGCGCACCGCCGTCTCCGAGAAGTCGACCACCAGGCTGTTCTCCGTCGGCACGATCGCGTAGGGGCGCGGCCCGGTCATGTCGAGGACGACGCGGACCACCGGCCGGGGCTTCGTGGCGAACTGGGCCACGCGCACCCGGGAAAAGATCTCGGACGAAACCGGCATCGCCTTGACGCCCGTGCGGTCGACGACGCCCGGCAGGTCGATCACCAGGCGCGGCGGGTTCTTCAGCTCGAAGTGCTCGTGGCTCAGCCCGCCGTCGGCCGTCAGGACGACGGTCCGCTCGGGGTCGCTGCCCCTGGCCTCGACCGCCAGGAGGACGCGTGCAGGCGTCCCGGCGGGGGCCGCGCCGCGTTGCACCGTGACCGGCTCGGGCGCGGGAGCGGGAGACAGCGGCGCCTCCGGCGCCGGCTCGGGCATCGGCTGCAGATCGGGCACGCCCGCCGGCTCGGTCGCCGCGGACTCCGCAGGCATCGCCTCGAGCGTCTCCAGGGGGGCGCCCTCCGCTGCCGGCTCGCCCGCGGCTCCCGGCGCCTCCGGCGCGGCTGCGCCGGTCCCCTCGGTGGTCGACGCCATGGCCGCGTCCGCGGTCTCGGCGCCGGGCTGAGCGGCCACCAGGGGCGCCTCCGGCGCGTTGCTCGCGTCGCCCAGAGCCGGGAAGTCGATGACCAGGTCGGTGCCGTCGAGGCGGATGGCGTGCTGCGACGCCTGCACGTTGCGGAACTCAAACTTTGCAATCTTCCCGCCGTCCACGCTCTCGACGGAGGAGACGTGCACCCCCTCCACCTGCGCCGTGCCGATCGACACCTCCTCGGCCAGGCTTTCCACGTGGACGTCCAGCAGCTCGAGGACGAGGGTCCGGGGGTCCGGCTGGTAGGAGGTGTAGCTGAACGGGTAGTTCCCGCGCAGGATCACCTCGGTCCCCGCCGGCGTCGATGCGTGGTCTATGCTGTTGATGACCACCGCGGACGGCGCGCTGAGCACCGCCTGACCCGGCTCGCTGACGGGCGGATTGCCCGAGCAACGCAGGGCGGCCGCGGCGATCGTGAGCAGAATCGCGACCTTCCCGTACCTCATAAGCTATCCTCCTCCGCTGTCGTCAGCCTCTTGGTCACGTCCCTGTACGGCTTGATACTCCTGGGGTCGTTGATATCCTGCCGGAACACCACGGATCCCGAGTCGCGGTCGATGCCGATGATCTTCCCGTCGTACAGAGCGTCCCCCACCCTGAGGAAGTACCCCTTGTTGTCGCTGCCGTTGAAGAACGCGATGTGCGACCTGCCCTTCTTCACGATGCCCACCAGGTCGACCTCCGAGATGAGCATCCCGGCGATGCCGCGGGGCCGCGGCCCCTTTCCGATCGTGTTGATGGCGTCGACCAGGGAGCGGAAGGGATCGCGCCGGCCTGCCGGGTCGTAGGTGAAGCCGCGCCCGGTCAGCATCGCCTCGTTGTCCTGCATGATCTGGTTGATCGTCTCGGCCGCGTCGGTCTGCGCCGCGGCGGCCGCCGGCGGCGCCGGGGGGGCCTGATCCTGGGCGGCCAGGGGCGCCGCGGCGAGCAGGGCGCCCAGCAGCGCTGCGGTCAGGGGGCGCGCCCGGCGGGTCCTCACTGGGCGCCTCCGCTGTCGTCGTAGACGAAGGTGGTCGCGGTGAACATCGAGGTGATCGATCCGCGGCCGCTCCGGTTGGCGCCGACGTTGACGCCGCTCACGTTGATGATGCGCGAGTACTTGCTGATGCGATCGAAGAAGACCCCCAGATCGTGGTAGTCCCCGTTCACCTCCATGGTGATCGGGAACTCCTTGTAGAACTCGACGGGCCTCAGGGCGCCGGGGTTGAATTGCTTCAGATCGAGGTTCGATTGGTCGGCCAGGTTCTTGACCCACTTCAGGAGCTCGCCGGTCTCCGGCTCGGTCGGCAGGATCGCCAGGAGGTCGCTGAGCTTCGCTTGCAGGTTCTCGATCTCGCGCTCGAATTCGGGCAGCTTGGCCTCGATCGCCTGCCCCTTGCGTATCTCGGTCTGCAGGCCTTCGAGCCGGGATTCGTCGGCCTCGTTCTTCTTCGCCATCTCCCCGAAGTTCGGGTACGCCCACCAGGCGACCGCCACCAGGGCGAAGGCCATCCCGGCGATCGCCCCGAACTGGCCCCAGAAGGGCAGCTTCTTGAAGTCCATCGCTCCGCCCCCCTCTACCCGCCCGCCGCCGGCGGGGCGGATTCGCCCTCCTGCCCGGCCGGGTACGGAAGGAACTGGCAGGTCAGCGAGAAGGTGACGCCGACCGGGATGGAGGAGATGGGGCCCATGATGACGTTCTGGAAGTACCGGGACCCCGTCAGGTTGTTGTAGAAGTTGGAGACCGCGTTGTACGTCGTGGCCTTCCCCTGGATCTGGATGTTGAACCCCGACTCGGTCATCGACTCGAGCCACAGGAAGTCCGGCAGCTGCTTGCTGACCTCGTCCAGCAGGTGGACCGGGCCGCTCTGGTTGCGCTTGAGCTGGGTGATCAGGGTGATCTTGCGCTGCAGCAGCTCCTTCTTCGCCTTGTAGTCCTCCCCCTTCTTGATGATCGCCTGCAGCCGTTCCTGCTCCGCCTCGGCCTTGACGATCTCCCGGGTGAGGTAGCGCTGGTGGCTGGCGAGGCTGTGCCAGCGCCAGCCGATGAACAGGAGGGCGAGGACGACCACGCCGACCATGAGGACGTTCTGGCCCAGGCTGCCGGCGCCCTCGAGCCGGGGGGCCCTGTGGGCCCGTGCCTTCCCCTTTTCGGGCGTGGCGAGGAGATTGACCTTGATCATCGGTTGTCCCCCGGCCGGCGCGCGGCCAGACCGACGGCGATCGACACGCTGGCTCCGAGCTCGTCGACCATCTCCGG
The DNA here is from genome assembly GCA_016202915.1 of Acidobacteriota bacterium. GTDB lineage: Bacteria > Acidobacteriota > Polarisedimenticolia > Gp22-AA2 > Gp22-AA2 > JACQNT01. Next base: position 1,290 of record JACQNT010000237.1, on the reverse strand, counting down.
CGAGATCCCCTTGCCGACCTGCACGCGGTTGAAGGGATTGAGGGGCTCAACCGGGACCCCGAATCGCTCCCCCAGCGCCTCTCTGAGATGGGGGGTGCGCGACGATCCACCGGCGATGATGATCTTCTCGATGTTCTCGCCGGGCGTCGTGTTCTTGAAGAAGTCGATGGTCTTCTGGATCTCGGTGCCGATGAACTCGTTGACCGAGGCGATGATCGGGTTGACGTTCTCCAGGGGGATCCCCTCGACCTCCTCGCCGCGCTTCAGCGCCTCGGCCTGGTCGAAGCTGAGGTTGAGCTCCTTGCGGATGGCGTCGTTGTAATGGTTCCCGCCGACGGAGATGTCGCGCCAGAAGATCGAGGTCGACCCCTTGAGGATCGCAACGTTGGTGGTCGAGGCGCCGATGTTGATCAGCGCCTGCACCGTCGCCGCGTCGGTGTCGTAGTTCATCTCGTAGCAGTTCTGCAGGGCGAAGACGTCGACGTCCACCAGGGCGGGGTTGCGGCCCGCCTGGCTGACCACGGAGGTGTAGTCGTTGATCTTGTCCTTCTTGGCGGCGACCAGCAGGACGTCCATGTTCCCCTCGCCGCCGCTGGCGCCCTTGAGCACCTGGTAGGCGAGGTTGACATCCTGGACGTCGAAGGGGATGTACTGCTCCGCCTCCCAGGGAATGACCTCGGCCAGCTCCTCATCCGAGGTGGCAGGGATCGAGATCTTCTTGATGATGACGCTGTGGCCGGAGAGGGCGATGGCCACGTCCCCGCCCTTGATCTTCCGCGCCGAGAACGCGCGCTGGATCGCGTCGATGACCAGGCCGGCGTCCATGATGGCGCCGTCCACGATCGCCTCCGGAGAGAGCCGCTCGAGCGCGAGGTTCAGGAGCTGGTACCCCCTCCCCTTGCCGAGCTCCTTGAGCTCCACGACCTTGACGGCGCTCGACCCTATGTCGAGACCCACGAGATTCCTGCCCTTGGAGAAGAACACCGTCGTCCTCCCTTAACTGACTATCTTCCAGATATTTACGGCCGAGTGCGCCGGTCCTCCCTGTCTCACGAAAGTTCAATATATTCCGTGACTCCAGTTTTGCAAGGCGGGCAATCAAAAAGCATTAGCTACCTGCTTGATAATACATATGTAAATTCTGCGTCGATGAATATGCATTGATCCGAGAGCGGTGCAAGAGGCCGCGCGCAGGGAGCCGCGGAGCCGCGGCGCCGGTTGATCGAGACAGGAGGGTGTGCTAGAGTCCGCGCCCTCGGCGTGATCCCCGGGATGCCAGCTGTCGTTTGC
>JACQNT010000239.1 GCA_016202915.1 Acidobacteriota bacterium | reverse complement strand
GCCGCTCCCGGACGCCGCCGCCGCCCGCGATCCGAACGTCGTGAAGATCGTTTGCGACGCCTCCGGCAGGGCGCTCTACTTCTCCCGCAGCCTCATCCCGCACGACCGCTCCGGGGGATCGACCTCGGGGCATGGCCCGTGGCTCCGGCACATCGGCATCTACGCCTACCGCGCCCGCCTCCTGCAGGAGTTCGCGTCCTGGCCGCCCGGGAACCTGGAGCGGCTGGAAGGGCTGGAGCAGCTCAGGATCCTGGAGCGCGGGCGCGTCCTGCACGTGGTGCCGGCGCTGGGGCGCTATCATGGAGTGGACACCCCCGCGGACGTGGCCGCGGTCGAGAAGGCGCTTCTCGCATGCCCTTGAGGAGGAGAACGGGGTGACCAAGTACATCTTCATCACCGGCGGCGTGGTCTCGTCCCTCGGGAAGGGGCTCGCGGCCGCCTCGATCGGGCGCCTGATGGAGGCCCGCGGCTTCAGCGTCACGCTGCAGAAGCTCGACCCCTACCTCAACGTGGACCCCGGCACCATGAGCCCGTACCAGCACGGGGAGGTCTACGTGACCGAGGACGGTGTGGAGTCCGACCTGGACCTCGGCCATTACGAGCGGTTCACCTCCACGGTCTCCTCCCGCGACCACAACTTCACCAGCGGCCGGATCTATGAGCAGGTGATCGGCAAGGAGAGGCGCGGCGATTACCTGGGCGGCACGGTCCAGGTGATCCCGCACGTGACGGACGAGATCAAGGAGAGCATCCGCAAGATCTCCAAGGGGATCGACATCCAGATCGTCGAGATCGGGGGGACGGTGGGCGACATCGAATCGCTCCCCTTCCTCGAGGCGATCCGGCAGTTCCGCCTGGAGGCGGGGCGGACCAACGCGGTGTTCGTGCACCTGACCCTGGTGCCCTACATCGGCCCGGCGGGCGAGCTGAAGACCAAGCCGACACAGCACTCGGTCCGCGACCTGCGGGCGATCGGCATCCAGCCGGACGTCCTGATGTGCCGCACCGACCGCTTCATCCCGAAGGAGATCAAGAAGAAGATCGCCCTGTTCTGCAACGTGCCGGAAGAGGCGGTGATCACTGCCAAGGACGTCGAGACCATCTACGAGGTCCCGCTGGTCCTCGCCAAGGAGGGCCTCGACGCCATCCTCCTCAAGCTCCTCGACCTGCCGTACCGGGACAAGAACATGGAGGACTGGGTGCGGATGGTCGAGAAGGTCAGGAGCCCGGCCGATGGCGAGGTGGCGGTGGGGATCGTCGGCAAGTACGTCACCTACGAGGACTCCTACAAGAGCCTCAACGAGGCGCTCACCCACGGCGGGATCGGCAATGACGTGCGGGTGAAGCTGCGCTGGATCGAGGCCGACAACCTGGGGGACGGCAAGCTGGAGGAGGCGATCGCCGCGTGCCACGGCGTCCTGGTCCCCGGCGGCTTCGGCATCCGCGGGGTCGCGGGGATGCTGGAGGCGATCCGCCACGCCCGCGAGCGCCGCATCCCCTTCTTCGGGATCTGCCTGGGGCTGCAATGCGCTGTGGTCGAGTTCGCGCGCAACATGTGCGGCCTCAAGGAGGCCGACTCGGCCGAGTTCAACACCTCCACGCCCCACCCGGTGATCTACAAGCTGCGCGAGCTCGAGGGGGTCGAGAAGATGGGCGGCAACATGCGGCTGGGCAAGTGGCCCTGCGTCATCGAGCCGGGGAGCCAGGCGCACCAGTCCTACGGACGGACGGAGATCAGCGAGCGGCACCGCCACCGCTACGAGGTGAACCGCGCCTATCTCGAGGACATGCAGCGGCGAGGGCTGCGGGTGACCGGCGAGACGCCCGACCGGAGGTTCGTGGAGATCGTGGAGATCCCGGACCACCCGTACTTCCTGGCCTGTCAGTTCCACCCGGAGTTCAAGTCGAAACCGATGCACCCCCACCCGCTGTTCAGGAGCTTCATCGGTGCCTGCAAGAGCTTCCGACAGAAGCGCCGCTGACCTCCCTCCGGGCCGCACGCGCGAGGTCCGGATCACCGCCGACCTGGCGATCGGAGGCGGGGCCCCCCTCGCCTTCATCGCCGGCCCCTGCGTGATCGAGAGCGAAGGGCACGCCGTGCGCATGGCGCGCGTCCTCCGCGAGACCGCCCGGAGGATCGGCGTGCCCTACATCTTCAAGTCCTCCTTCGACAAGGCCAACCGCACCTCGGCCGCCTCCTTCCGCGGGCCCGGCCTGGCTGACGGGCTGCGCATCTTGAAGATCGTCAAGGAGGAGGTCGGCGTGCCGGTCCTCTCGGACGTGCACGAGCCGGACCAGGCCGAGAAGGCGGCTGCGGTCCTGGATGTCATCCAGATCCCGGCCTTCCTGTGCCGCCAGACGGACCTCCTCGTCGCCGCCGGACGCACGGGGAGGGCGGTGAACATCAAGAAAGGACAGTTCCTCTCGCCCTGGGACATCCGCCACGGCATCGACAAGGTGCGCTCCACCGGCAACGACAGGGTGCTGGTGACCGAGAGGGGCACGACCTTCGGGTACCAGAACCTGGTGGTGGATTTCCGCGGGCTCGTGGTGATGCGCGGCTTCGGCTTCCCCGTGGTCATGGACGCGACGCACGCGGTGCAGCTGCCGGGGGGCCGCGGCGAGAGCTCGGGAGGCGAGGCGGCCTACATCCCCTTCCTGGCCCGCGCCGCGGCGGCGGTCGGCATCGACGCCCTGTTCTGCGAGGTCCACGACGATCCCGCCGCCGCGCGCAGCGACGGCCCGAACGCCCTCCCCCTGACGCAGGTCGAAGGCCTGCTCAAGGCCGTCCTCTCGATCGACACCCTGGTCCGGTCCTCCTGATGGCGCGGGACATCGCCCGGAAGGTCCTGGAGCTCGAGGCGCGCGCCATTCTCAACCTGATCCCGCGCCTGGGCGACGGCTTCGATCGCGCGGTCGAGGTGCTGCGCGCCTGCAAGGGGCGGGTCGTCGTGACCGGGATGGGCAAGTCGGGGCTCATCGGGGCCAAGATCGCCGCGACCCTCAGCAGCACCGGCACCCCGTCCCTCTTCCTGCACCCCGCCGAGGCGGTGCACGGCGACATCGGCATGGTCGTGCCCGGGGACGCCGTCCTGGCGATCTCCCACAGCGGCGAGACGGAGGAGCTGCTCCGGCTCCTGGAGCTGCTCCGGCGCCTGGATGTCCCGCTGATCTCCCTGACCGGGAACCCCGGGTCCACCCTGGCGCGCCACTCCCGCGCCGTCCTCGACGTCCGGATCGACGAGGAGGCCTCGCCGATCGGCCTGGTCCCCACGGCCAGCACCACGGCCGCCCTGGCGATGGGCGACGCGCTGGCGATGGCGCTCCTCGAGAAGCGCGGCTTCACCCTGAGCGACTTCGCGCGCTATCATCCCGGCGGCCGCCTGGGGAAGAAGGTCGTCACGGTGGAGCACCTGATGCACGGGGGGGAGGCGGCTCCCCGCGTCCGGACCGGCTCCTCCCTGCGGGACGCCATCCGGGTCATGAGCGAGAAGAAGCTGGGCATGATCTGCGTCCTCCACGACGACGGCACGCTGGCCGGCGTGGTGACCGACGGGGACCTGAGGCGGGCCGTGGAGCGGGGGGAGGATCTGCGAGGCCTGAAGGTGGACGACGCCATGACGCGGACACCGATCACGATCGACCGCCAGGAGCTCGCGGCGGCGGCCCTGCACGTCCTCGAATCGAAGAAGATCACGTCGCTGGTCGTGGTCGACGGGCGGCAGCGGGTCGAGGGCGTCCTGCACATCCACGACCTGTGGCGCACCCAGCTCTTCTGACACCGGAAGGGGCCGATCCGTGAGGTGCAGAATCCCGCTGCAGCCGCGCGCGCGCCGCATCGCCCTCGTCCTGATGGACGTAGACGGGGTCATGACGGACGGCGCCATCGTCTACCTAGAAGAGAAGAGCGAGCTCAAGACCTTCGACGCCCGAGACGGCGTCGGGCTCTGGATCGCCCGGCGCGCCGGCCTGCGCACCGGGCTTATCTCGGGCCGCAGCAGCGCCGCCGCGGCGCGCCGCGCCGCCGAGCTGGGAATGGAGGAGATCCATCTGAAGACCCGGGACAAGCTGGCGACCTACGTTCGGATCCTGCGCCGGTCCGACCTGGCGGACTCCCAGGTCTGCTACATCGGCGACGATCTGGTGGACCTGCAGGTCCTGCGCCGCGCCGGGATGCCGGTCGCCCCCTCGGACGCCCACCCCGAGGTCCTGAGCCGCGTCCCGTTCATCACCCGGGCGGCGGGAGGCCACGGGGCGATCCGCGAGGTGATCGACGCCATCCTCAAGGCCCAGGGGAGGTGGCGGGAGGTGGTCGGCTGGTTCGATCCCGGGCCTGCGGCCCGGGGGCGCGCGGCCCGCCGGGACGGCGGGCGGGCACGGACGTGAACATCCTGATCTACGTGCTGGTCTTCCTCTTCTTCATCGTCCTGCTCGTGGTGGGCGTCTTCAACGGCGGCGACGTGACGGTCGATCTGGTCCTCTGGCGGGTCGGCCCGGCCCCCGTGGGGGCGGTGATCGCCGCGGCCGCCATCTTCGGGGTCGCGTTCGCCTGCTCCGTCGGCGTCATCGACGGCATCAAGATCCGCATCGCCAACAGGGTGCTCCGCAGGCAGCTCAGGCGGATCGAGGAGGAAGCGGACGCCCTGCGCCTCAAGCTGGCGCGCCAGGAAGGTCCCGCTCCCGCGGGGGCGGAAGAGGCGCCCCCCTAGGAGCCTGTCCGGCCCGAGGCCGTTGTTACCTTTTGATGAAGAAGCCGTCGAACGTGTCGCCGGGATCTCCCCCGTCGGGCGGCGGCGTGTACCCCGGAGGGATCGGCGTGTCCATCAGGTTGGTGGCGCTCTCGACCAGGACCGCCGTCTCGTAGGTCCGCGTCACCGTCCCCGCCGGCGTCTGGAAGGAGATGCGCGCCGTCGTGCCGTCGAGCAGGATCGTCGGCCGCCGGCTGTCGACGGCCGCGGCGCTCAGGCGCAGCGGCGGGCTCCAGGCCCCGCGGACGAGGGTGCTGAAGTAGACCCGGCCGCGCTCCTCGGCGCGCCACCAGACGAGGTAGGGCGCTCCGCCCGCATCAAAGATCAGGGCGGGATCGAGCTCGTCGTACGGGATCGGGCCGCTCACCGGGACGATCCGCTGCGGGACGGTCCAGCCGGCATCTCCCCAGGTCGAGAACACCAGCTCCTTCACGTTGGCGACGTTTCGTGACCAGAACACCCAGGGACGGCCGCCGACCGGGTGCGTCCCGATCACCGGCGGCAGGTCCCCCAGGACATCGCCCATGGGGTTCAGCAGGACCTCCAAGGGCAGGTTGGGCCGCACCTGGCCCCAGACGACGGACCGGCCGGGTTGCGTGAGGAACAAAAACCGGCGGTAGGTGCCGTCCGGGTCGATCTGGACGGAGACCTCCGCCTGCGCGAGGCAAGGCGCGAGGAGAAGGGCGAGGGCGACGACCGACGAACGCGTTCCGCGAAGCCTGTTCATGGGGTCACCTGCCCTTTCCCTGTTCGATGAACTGATCGAACTTGTCCACCTCGGCGAGGTGGCGATCCAGCTGCGAACGCAGGAACTTGAGCCGGCCGAGGTAGACCTTCTCCTGCACCTGGTTCCCGGAGGCGCGCGCCATCTCCCAGAGGTAGAAGGCGGTCTGGAAGAGGATGTCGACGTACCTCTCCCCGCCTCCGTGGGCCATCAACTCGGCCTCCTCGAAGTAGTCGCGGGCCTTCTTCTGGTCTTCTTTCATGAGATGGATCTGGCCGAGGAAGAGCAGGGCGTACGTCGAGCAGCGCCGGTACCCGTCGCGGCCTGCAATCTGAAGCCCCTCCTTCAGCTCCCTGATGCCGCGATCGACGCGGCCGAGCATCGCCTGGCAGAAGCCGATGTTGATCCGCATCAGGGTCAGGTCGTAACCGCTCGCCCGCCCTTCGAGAAGGGCGCGGGCCTCGCGGAAGCTCTCCATGGCGTTCGCGAAGTCGCCCTGCACGAAGTGGGTCCGGGCGATGCAGTGGAGCGCGTACCCCTGGTATTCGGCGTTGTCGATCTGCCGCGCGATCGCCAGGCTCTTCTCCGCCTCCAGCAGGGCGAGGTACTTGTCCCCCTTCTCGTCGTGCGCCGCCGCGAGGCACAGCAGCACCAGCGACATGGTGGCCGGCGAGACCTCCCGGTGGCGGCGCAGGATGAGCCGCAGCTCCGTCTCGGCGAGGCTGATCTTCCCCATGCGCAGGAGGGTGCGCGCCAGGTTGAACCGGGCGCGTGCCAGGGCGTCGTGGTCGACCTCCCCTTCCCCTCCGTCCTCCAGCCGCCCCAGGACGGTCTCGTAGATGGCGTAGGCCCGCGAGTAGTTCCCCTGTTCCCACTCCCGGTTCGCCTCGGCCTTCAGCTCCTCGATGGTCGTCGACGGCGCGGGCTGGAACGACTCGACCCGCTCCAGGTCCAGGACCTCGGAGAAGTTCTGGATCGGCACATTGAAGATGTTGGCCAGCAGGCAGAGCTTGTCGAAGGAGGGATAGCACCTGCCGCGCTCGTAGCGCGACAGCTGGGAGTTGTCGATCTCGCCGCCTTCGCTCTTCGCCTTGTCCTCGACTCGCCGCAGAGACAGGCCGTATCCGACCCTCAGCCTGCGCAGGTAGTTCCCGAGCCTGGGGCTGCCTCGCAACTCCTGTTCCATGATCAGGTTCTCCCCGCCGCTCCCGCACGGCAAGGGCTGGAATGCCGGCGTATCGAGCGACCTCGGTTCCCGGCGCCTCGGCGGTCACTAAAAGGTACGGGGAAGCGCCGGCTGCTGCAATGGTGCCGCCAACTAAAAGATCTGTCAAGAAATTATTGTAATCGCCGCGCGGCCAGGATGCAGCAGACGCTAACCGCCTGTCTTTTCATTGCTTTTGGACGACCTGCCGCGGTCCGGCCATCCGGCGGCCGCCTTGACAAGCGGTGGACGGATCCCTAGATTTTCCGGGGCCCTCAACTCATGCTGCCTGCCACGAAGACCCGCGAGGGGATCCTCTCGAGCAACACCGTTCCCGGCCTGATGTACTCCATCCTGCGGGAGAAGGACACTGGGGTCCTCACGCTGACGGGAGAGACCGCCGAGAAGTCGGTGTACATCCAGTCGGGCAGGCCGGTGTTCGCGACCTCCAACGACCGCGAGGACCGACTCGGCCAGATCTTCTTCAAGGCGGGCGCCGTCTCCCTCGAAAACATGTTGACCGCGGTAGAGCGCTCCAGGTCGGAGAAAAAGCGCCTTGGGACCGTCCTGGTGGAGATGGGCCTCATCCAGCCCCGCGACCTGATGAACGGGGTGCTCACCCAGGTGCGGAACATCATCTGTAGCCTGTTCCCCTGGACGCGCGGGCGCTACCGCTATGTCCCCGGCCCCCTCCCCACCCACGAGATGATCACCCTCAAGCTGAGCGCCGGCAACATGATCCTGGAGGGGATCCGGCGCGTCGAGAGCTGGGAGAGGATCTGGGAGGCCGTGGGAGACCTCGACACCGAGTACCGCACCGCCTCCGGCATGGAGGATCTCAGCAGGGACCTGAGCCTCTCCCTGGAGGAGTGGACGCTCCTGTCGCACTGCGAGCGGCCGATCCCGCTGCGCGCGATCTGCCAGGCTTCCACCCTGCCCGATTTCGACATCTGCCGACTCCTCTGGGCGCTGCTGACGCTCGGGATCGTGACGCGCTCCTCACGCAGGCCCTGACGCGTCCGTCGGGGGCGACGCCGCCCACAGCAGCTCCGTGGCGCTCAGCGCCGCCGTGCCGATCTTGCCCACCACGACCCCGGCGGCCCGGTTGGCCAGGATCGCTCCTTCCCTCATCGTGGCACCGGAGGCGAGCGCCAGCGCCAGGGTCGCGGCGACCGTGTCCCCCGCGCCGGT
>JACQNT010000233.1 GCA_016202915.1 Acidobacteriota bacterium | reverse complement strand
CGCCCCGCGACGTAGGTCAGGAGCACCGTGCCGCAGCCGAGGAACGCCTGCGCCATCAAAATGCGCCCCACGTCGCTGCCGATCACCCGCATCAGCAGGCCGAGGAAATAGGCGTAGAGCGGGCTCTGGACGAACGGGGCCTTCCCGATCCAGTCCCCCGCGGCGATCTCCTTCCCCCAGTTGTAATAGAGCGCCGGGTCGAGGTCCTCCGGCACGACCAGGGAGGTGCCCCGGACCTGGAAAACATACAGGAGCCGGAGCGCCAGGGCGAGCGCGGCCAGCAGGGCGACCTGGGCCCACTCGGGAACGTGCAACGTCTTCAGGGCCCGGTTCTTCAGGATTTGAAGCACGGCGCTCCCGGCGAAGGCGGACGAAGCCGGGATTATAGCAGACGGTCAGGCGCGGCCCTGCCGGGACGCCCATCACCTTGGAGGTGGGCTGGACGCTGGCAGACTTGCACTTGCCAGGACCTACGAAGAGGCGTATGTTTCAGGAACCACGGGGCGACAACGATGGCCACGCTTCTTGAGATCAAGACGGACTTCGTCGAGCTGGCCAAGGCCTATGCTGGCCAATGGGTTGCCATCGACCCCGACACGAATAGGGTCGTTGCTTCCGGCTCTACCGCCATGCAGGTGTTCGAACTCGCCAAGCAAGCAGGCGTAAGCGACCCGATCATCACCGGTGTATCTGATGACTATGGCGCGTACGTGCCGTGCCTGACCGTGTAGATCTGCACTACAGCTACACACGTCTTCCAAGTCAGCCCTCGCGTGGTTTCCCCGCCAAGACGGAGGCATGGCTTCCAGTTGTCAACCTGGCCATCGTCTATGGCAAAGAGGGTCAGAGAACGTTTGCGCTGCTTGATAGCGGTGCCGAGCTTTCATTCTTTGGCACTCAGTTAGCCGACCTTCTTGGGATTGACTGGCGTAGTGCCCCGGAGGTGCCATTCGAGGGCATCGGCAGCGTGAACAATCCTGGCCACGCCGTTGATGTAAGGCTCGTGTTGCCCGATGCCCGTTATGGTTGGCCCGCCAGAGTGGTGTTTTCACCGACCCTCAACAACTTTCGTTTCCCTCTGCTCGGTCATCATGGCTTCTTCGAGCACTTCGAGGTCAGGTTCAAAGCATCTCAACGCCAGTTCCGCATTCACTTGAAGTGACGCCATCAGGCAAATGAGGTGATTGGCCCGGCTGACTCCACCGGCGGCACGACCAGCGAGGTGCCGCGGACCTGGAACACGTACACCGGCCGCAGCGCCAGCGCGGCGACCTGGGCCCAGACGGGTCAGACCTGCTCCTCGTGCATCTGGTTGAGGCGCTCGAGGAAGTCCGGCTCGACCAGCACCTCGCGCGGCTTGCTGCCGTCCGCGGGGCCGACGATGCCGTTGCGCTCCATCATGTCCACCAGGCGGGCGGCGCGGGCGTAGCCGAGCTTCAGGCGGCGCTGGATGTGTGACACGGAGATCTGCCCCATCTGCACCGCCATCCGGACCGCCTGATCGTAGGCGGGGTCGATTTCCTCGTCCCCGCCGGCCCCGCCGGCGCCCGCCTGCGGCTCCTCCCGGGTCACCGACTCGTCGTACTGCGGCTTCGCCTGCTTCTTCAGGAAGCCGACGATGCGGGTCGCCTCGATCTCCGTGACCAGCGGGCCGTGCAGGCGGATCAGGCGGGCCGATCCGGGGGGGATGAACAGCATGTCCCCCTGGCCCAGGAGCTGCTCCGCGCCGTTGGAGTCGATGATGGTCCGCGAGTCCACCTTGGAGGAGACGCGCATGGCGATGCGGCAGGGGAAGTTCGCCTTGATGACGCCGGTGATGATGTCCACGGAAGGCCTCTGCGTGGACAGGATGAGGTGGAGGCCGACGGCGCGCGCCATCTGGGCGAGGCGGGTGATCGACTCCTCCACCTCGGCCCCCGTGGTCATTATCAGGTCGGCCAGCTCGTCCACGATGATGATGACGTAGGGGAGCGGCGCGGGCGCCCCGGCCCCCTCCGCGGCGGGGGCGCCGCCGGCGGGGCGCTCCTTCAGCTCGCGGCGCACGACCAGGTTGTACTGGTCGATGTTGCGCACGCCCGCCTCGGCGAGCTGCTTGTAGCGGCGCTCCATCTCCAGGGTCGCCCAGCGCAGGGCGTTCGACGCCTTCCTGGTGTCGGTCACGAGCGGCGTCAGGAGGTGCGGGATGTTCTCGTACACCCCCAGCTCCAGCCGCTTCGGATCGAACATGATGAACCTCACCTCGTCGGGGCTCGCCTTGTAAAGGATCGAGGTGATGACGTTGTTCAGGCAGACGCTCTTCCCCGATCCGGTCGATCCGGCGACCAGGAGGTGGGGCATCCGGGCGAGATCGGCGTAATAGGGCTCACCGTTGATCTCCTTGCCGAGCGCGATGGTGAGGGGGGACGGCGCCTTCTGGAAGCGGTCGTTCGCCAGGAGCTCGCGAAGGCAGATCGTCTCGCGGGCCTTGTTCGGCACCTCGATCCCGACGGTGGACTTGCCGGCGATCCGGTCGATGCGGACCGACTCGGCCTCGATCCCCAGGCAGAGGTCGTCGGCGAGGGTGACGATCCGGCTGTACTTCACGCCGGCGTCCGGCTTGAACTCGAACACCGTCACGACCGGCCCCGGCTGGATGGCGATCACCTGTCCCGTGACGTCGAACTCGCGGCATTTCTCGGTGATGATGCGCGCCGTCTCCACCAGGTCCTTCTCGTCCACCTGGATGTCCTGCTGGGACGCGTTGAGGAGTGACAGGGGCGGCGCGGTGTAGCGCGGGAGCTCCTGGACGAAATCGAACTGCGGCTGCGGCGCCGCGGGCGCCTCCACGTCCTGCCGCGCCGCGGTCGCGCGGCCCGCCCGCCGCCCCGCGGCCCCGGGAGCGGTCCCGGCGTCGGCGCCCACCGGGATCGGCAGGGGGAGATGGGGCTCCGCGTCGGAATCGGCCTCCCCAGCGAGGGCGGCGCCGGCCGCCCGGCGCTCGCGCTGCCGCCTGGCGACCTCCAGGCGGAGCTTTTCCTTGCGGCGCGCCTCGCGGTGCCGCACGATGGCGAGCCAGGCGTCGCGGGTGAGCCCGGCGAGGCGCGAAGCGACGGAGCGGAGCGCTGCCACCAGGGAGGCGCGGGTCACCAGGAGGACACTGGTGCCGAGGATCGCCGCCGAGGCCACCAGGGCGCCCCAGCGGTTCAGCAGGCGCGCCAGGAGGTGAGCGAAGGCGGACCCGAACCAGCCGCCGGCCCGCGTCGCCTCCGGGCCGGCGCTCTCATCGAAGATCAGGTGGAGACAGGCGGCCGCCGCCAGGGCCAGGAGCCCGGAACCCAGGATGCGGGAGACGGCCCTGCCGCGCCGCCGCCAGAACAGCTCCCACCCGAGAAGCAGCAGCAGGGGAGGGACGAGCCAGGCGGCGTACCCCAGGATCTGCCGCAGGATCTCCGACAGCAGGGCCCCGACGATGCCGGCCACGTTCCGGACCGGCTCGCCGGCCCAGCGCCCGACGGGCCAGGGGACCGGGTCGTCGAGGCGGTAGGAGGCGAGGCTCAGGACCAGGAGGACGGCGAACGCCATGATGACGATCGCCGCCGCCTCCGACCAGAAGCCCCGGGCCGCGACGGCATCGTCGCGGCGGGGGGAAACGGTCCTCCTCCGAGCGCCCATGACGGGCGGATTCTATCACCGCGGGGACGGCCGCGGCCCACCCGTGGGGCCCCGGTCCCGAGGACCCCGGTCCCGAAGGCTCACGTCTCGATGATGGCCGGGATGATCATCGGGCGCCGGTCGAGGTTCCTGCGGAAGTAGCGCTTCAGGTCCTTCTGGATGAGGGCCTTGATCACGCCGCGGTCGGAACGCTCCTCCGGCTTGGCAGCCTCCACGGTGCGGCGCACCACGCGGGAGGCCTCGGTCATCAAGTTGCCTCGCGCCCCGTCGAGGACGAACCCGCGGCTGACGATCTCCGGGTCGCCTTCCATCGTCCCGGTGCGCCGATCGATCGCCACGACGGCGAGGACGATGCCACCCTCCGAGATGTGCCGGCGGTCGCGCACGACGATCTCGTCCACCTCCTCCAGGGTGCCGTCGATGAACACCCGGCCGACCCCCACCTTGCCGGCCACCCGGCCGCTCTTCTCGTCCAGCTCGATGACGTCGCCGCTCTCCGCCAGCAGGATGCGCTCCCGGGGCAGGCCGGTGCGCTCCGCCAGCCGGGCGTGGCTGTAGAGCTGCCGCAGCTCGCCGTGGACCGGGATGAAGTAGCGCGGCCGGGTGAGCGTGAGCATGATCTTCAACTCCTCCTGGCTGGCGTGCCCGGAGACGTGCAGGGGCGGCCGGCCCCCAAGGAGGACGTCGGCGCCGCGCCGGTAGATGTGGTTGACCACGCGGTTGATCGCCTTCTCGTTCCCCGGGATCGAGCGGGCCGACAGGACGACCACGTCCCCCGGCTCGATCGAGACGTCGCGGTGGTCGTCGAGGGCGATGCGGGACAGCGCCGACATCGGCTCCCCCTGGCTGCCGGCCGCCACCACGACGACCCGGCCGGGCGCCAGCCGCCGGACCTCGCTCGCCTCCGCCAGCGTCCCCGGCGGCGCCTTCAGGTAGCCGAGGTCGCCCGCCACCTCGGCGGTCGAGATCATGCTGGAGCCGACGAGCGCCACCCTGCGCTTGTGGAGGACCGCCAGGTCGATCACCTGCTGGATGCGGTGCACGTTGCTGGAGAAGGTGCTGACCACGATCCGCCCCGGCGCCCTGCGGAACACGCCGTCGAGCGCCTCGCCCACCTGCCTCTCGGAGGGCGTGAACCCCTCCACCTCGGCGTTCGTGCTGTCGGAGAGGAGGGCCAGCACGCCGTGGTCGCCGTGGAAGGAGAAGGTCTGGAAGTCGAAGGTGCGCTCGTCCGTCGGGGTCTGGTCCATCTTGAAATCGGCCGTGTGGATGACCGTCCCGACGGGGGTGCGGATCGCCAGCGACAGGGCCCCGGGGATGCTGTGGGTGACCTGGATGAACTCGACCTTGAAGTGGCCGAGCGGGACCTCGTCCCCCGCGCGCACGCGCTTCAGCTGGCGATCGTGCGGCAGGCCGTGCTCCCGGAGCTTGCGCGCCGCCAGCCCGAGCGTGAAGTCGCTGCCGTACACCGGCGCCCGCACCCTTTCGTACAGGTACGGCAGCGCCCCGATGTGGTCCTCGTGGCCGTGCGTCAGGACGATCCCGCGCACCTCCGCGGCGCGCTCCACGATGTAGGAGAGGTCGGGGATGACGTAGTTGACGCCGAGGAGCTGCTCCTCCGGGAACATGACTCCGGCGTCCACGACGATCAGATCGCCGCCGTGGCGGAGGGCCATGCAGTTGATGCCGAACTCGCCGAGGCCTCCGAGGGGAACGATCTGCAGCGGCGGGTGGGAATGGTGGGCCGCCTCGGCCCGGGCGCGGCTGGTCACGCGCGCATTATAACTTCATGGGTTGCGCCACGACTTCAAGAGAGCCAGAAACCCCTCGACCGGCACCTCCTCGGCGCGCCTGCCGGGATCGAGGCCGGCGCGCCGGATCACGGCCTCGGCGGCGCCGGCCCCGCGGGCGGGCGGGAAGCGGGCGAGGTTGTTGAGGAGCGTCTTGCGGCGCTGCCCGAAGGCCGCCCGGAGCAGGTCGGACAGCGCCCGCGGGTCGATGGCCCCCGTTCCGGGCGACTGGCGCAGCGTCAGCCGCACCACCTCCGAATCGACCCTGGGGGCCGGCCGGAACGACCCGGGGCGCAGTCGCAGGACGCTCTCGGCCAGGGCGTGCGTCTGGCAGATCACGGACAGTCCGCCGTACGACTTCCTGCCCGGCGGGGAGAGGATGCGGGCCGCCACCTCGCGCTGCACCATCACCAGCAGGTCGTTGATGAGCCGCCGCTCCTCGATGAGCCGGAGGATCACCCCGGTCGCGATGTTGTAAGGCAGGTTGGCGATGACGCGCGCCCGGCACCCGGGCGTGGCGCCGAGGCCGGCCAGCAGGGAAGAGAGATCCAGGGCGAGGATGTCGCCTACGATGATCGTGAGGTCCCCGGCGGCCGCTTCAGCGGCGAAACGCGAGCGCAGCGCCGCCCCCAGGCGCGGGTCGATCTCCACGGCCGCGATCCGTCGCACCCGGCCGGCGAGCCGCCCGGTGAGGGCGCCGCCGCCCGGACCGACCTCCAGGACGAGGTCATCCGATCGCGGCCCGAAGAGGCGGACGATCGTCTCGGCGGCCCGCGCGTTGACCAGGAAGTTCTGGCCCCATCGCCGGCGCGCCCGCCATCCCGGCGGCGCTCCTTCCTTGAGACGCATCCGGCGGTATGGTATAAGAAGCGCCGGCCCGGCGACGACGGGAAGACGGAGGCGCGATGCACAAGAACATCCTGACGCTGACCCACAGCACCTTCGAGGCCGAGGTCAAGAAGCCCGGCGCGCCGATCCTGGTCGATTTCTGGGCGGAGTGGTGCGGCCCCTGCCGCACGGTGGCCCCCGTCCTGGAGAAGCTGGCGG
>JACQNT010000234.1 GCA_016202915.1 Acidobacteriota bacterium | reverse complement strand
GCGCAGGAGGGGCTGGCGGCGGAAGAGGGCGGCCGGCGGGGCCTCCTCGGAATTTTCAAGAGATAAGACGCCCCGCGATCCCCCGGCTCCGGGCCGGGATCCGCCACGGCCGCGTTGACTTCAGGCGCGGCATCCTTAGATTTGCACGCGGGGAGATGCGCCGCATGACACTTCTGTTATCTGGATCGCCGGCGGCCGTCACGGCCGCCCCGCGACTGCGATGAGCGACGCCCGCGACCGCGGCGAAGGGGGCCCGGCGAGCCTCCCCCGGCGTTTCGGCGCCTACCGTGTCGAAGGGCTCATCGGCGCGGGGGGGATGGGGATCGTCTACCTGGCCCTCGACGAGGCCCTGCAACGCCAGGTCGCGCTCAAGACCCTCCTGCCCGCGCTGACCGCTGATCCCGAGTTCGTGGCGCGCTTCAAGCGCGAGGCCCAGTCGGCGGCGGCGCTCAATCATCCGAACATCACGCAGATCTACGCCATCGGCCAGGAGGGGATGATCCCGTTCTTCGCGATGGAGCTGATCCGCGGCCGCTCCCTGGAAGGGCTCGTCAAGGACAGGGGCGCGCTCGACCCGCTGGAGGCGGCGGGCTACATCAGCCAGGCCGCCCGCGGATTGCGGCACGCGGCGGAGAAGAAGCTGATCCACCGGGACGTGAAGCCCAGCAACCTGATGCTCACGGAGGACGGGGTCGTCAAGATCACCGATTTCGGCCTCGCCAAGGCGGCGCGATCCGAGACGCAGCTCACGGCCACGGGCGAGGTCCTCGGCTCGCCCGGCTACATCTCTCCGGAACAGGCGCAGGGGGCGCCGCTGGACGCCCGCTCGGACATCTACTCACTCGGCGCCACCTTCTATTACCTGGTCACCGGCAGGTTGCCCTACGAAGCGCCGACCCCCGTGGCGATGATCATCAAGCACATGAACGAGCCGCTGCGATCGCCGCGCGCCATCAACCCGGCGATCCCCTACCCGATCGCCGCGGCCATCCAGAAAATGATGGCCAAGCGCCCCGGCGAACGCTTCCAGGATTACGAGGCCCTGGTTCGCGAACTGGAGCGGGCCGTCTCCGGCCCGCCGTCCGCCCTGGCGCGTCCGGCCGGCGCGCGACCGGTGGCGGGGATCCCGGCGCGGCCGCGCGGCCCCCAGGGACGGCCCGCGCCGGACGCCCCGGAGGGACGGGCCCGCGGCATTTCCTGGATCCCGATGTTCCTCGCCGCGGCGCTGGGGATCCTGGTCACGGCCGGGATCGTGCATCAGCGGCGCGCGGCGGTCCGCTCGCGCGGCGACGCGGCATCCCGGGCCGCCCCCCAGGCGACATCCGGCCCGGCGGCGGGAGCGGCGGACGCTCCGATCCAGGCACAGGGAAGCTTCAGCACCCGGCCGATACCCGGAGCACCCGGAGGGCACGAGGGTGGCGGCCTCTCCCTCGAGGAGCGGCTGCGCCAGCGTTTCCAGAAGCGCAACCGGGCCAACCTCCTGTTTGTGGACAACGACCATGAGATCCTCCCGGACGGGCGCCTGAGGGTGTTCGGACGGGTCACCAACGCCGGAGGAACGGCGGCGAGCCGGGCGCGGGTCCGCATCCGGATCCTGCTGGAGAGCGGCGCCGTCGTCGCCCAAGGCGAGACGCCGCTGACACCCGCCACCATCCCCGCCGGCGCCTCGGCGGACTTCGACCTGCCGATCGACTACTCCGGCCCCGTCGGGACGATCAAGGCCGAGCTGGTCTGGGTGGAGTGAGCGGGCGGCGCTGAGACATTTCCAGATCGGGGCGCAGGCCCCGCCGCGTCGCGAGGCACGCCTCCGCGGCTCTCGCCGCTCGGCTCCGCTCCAAGCCGGGCCTCCCTCAGGCCTCTCCTTCATCGCTTGGCCAGCGCACGACGCTGGTGTGGCCTGAACGTGCTGGAGAGCCGCGGAGTGAGGCGCCGTGCCCTGCGCTCGACGGACCGTGTGAGACCGAGCGCCGGGGACCCGACGCGCGCGGTCAAGCGCGGCGGGCGGCGCGAGGCGAACCGAGGGGAGGGTCGCGCAGCGACCCGGACCCGTGTCCGGCCGGCGCAGGGTCGGCGCCTCAGACCGGGGATATGTCGGCCCCGCGCGCTTGACAGACCCGTGCGGCATGCCCATAATCCCGCCCGTTCGGCATCGGCCGGACCGCTGCCGCGCCACGCACTGCTTCACCCAGAGAACGAATCGAGGGAGCCCGCATGAGCAAGGCCCAATCGGATCCGCTCGGGCTGCCGCGCGAGGCCTGGGCCTCGCGCCTCGGTCTGATCCTGGCCATGGCCGGGAACGCCATCGGTCTCGGAAACTTCCTGCGCTTCCCCACCCAGGCGGCCCGCAACGGTGGCGGCGCCTTCATGATCCCCTATTTCGTCGCCCTCCTGCTCCTCGGGATCCCCTTGATGTGGATGGAATGGGCGATCGGACGGTACGGCGGCAGCCACCACGGCCATGGCAGCACGCCGGGGATGTTCCAGGTCCTCGCCAGGAAGAGATGGGTCAAGTACCTCGGTGTCCTCGGACTCTTCAACCCGATGGTCGTCCTGATCTACTACACCTACGTCGAGTCCTGGACGATGGCCTACAGTTTCTTTTCCGCGACAGGCAAGTACTTCGGCATCACCACGCGGCAGGACATGGGGAACTTTCTGAGCTCGTTCCAGGGCTTCGCGCGGAGCCCCCATTTCCCCGGCGGAATCGAGACCGCCTACGTCTTCATGCTCCTCACCCTGGCGATCAACGTCTGGATCCTGTACCGCGGCATCTCCGGCGGGATCGAGCGCCTGGCGAAGATCGCCATGCCGTTGCTCTTCCTGTTCGCCATCGCCCTGGCGGTCCGCGTGCTGACCCTCGGCACTCCCGACCCGGCCCGGCCCGACTGGAGCGTCGCCAGCGGCCTGGGATACCTCTGGAACCCCGACCCGTCGCGCCTGTCGGACAGCGGCGTCTGGCTCGCGGCGGCGGGGCAGATCTTCTTCACCCTGAGCCTCGGCATGGGATCGATCCACTGCTACGCCAGTTATCTCAAGAGGAATGACGATCTGGCGCTGACCGGCCTCACGACGGCCGCCACCAACGAGTTCGCCGAGGTCATCCTGGGCGGCATCATCGCCATCCCGGTGGCCGTGGCGTTCTTCGGCATCGTGGAGACCCAGAGCATCGCCACCGCCGGTTCATTCGACCTCGGTTTCATGTCGATGCCGATCATCTTCCAGAAGATCCCCCTGGGCCACTTCTTCGGCACCCTGTGGTTCGCTCTTCTCTTTTTCGCGGGGATCACTTCCTCCGTGGCGATGGGGCAGCCGGTCATGGCGTTCCTCCAGGAGGAGTTCGGCCTGACGCGGCGGAAGGCGGCGATGATCCTCGCGGTCGCGGTTTTCCTGCTCATCCAGCCGGTGGTCCTCTACCAGCAGTTCCTGGGAGAGATGGACTTCTGGGGCGGGACGTTCGCGCTGGCCGTCTTCGCCCTGGTCGAGGTGATCCTGTTCGCCTGGGTGTTCGGGATGGACCGGGCCTGGGAGGAGATCACCCGGGGGGCGGACATCAGGGTTCCCCGGGCCTTCTATTACATCATCCGCTACGTGACGCCGCTGTACCTGATCCTCATCCTCGGTTTCTGGACGGTGCAGCAGGCGATCCCGAAACTGAGGATGGATGGCGTCTCCGCGGACGCCCGTCTTCAAGTGATCGCCGCCCGCCTGATGCTCGTCGTCATCATGGCGGGCCTGCTGCTCCTGATCGGGCTCGCCTGGCGCCGCCGGGAGCGCCCCGGGAGGGCGCCGTGATCGCCCCGGTGGCGGCCTCCGGATTGACCGCGGGCGGGGTGGCGTTCGTCCTCCTGGCCTGGGGCGGCATCGCCGGCCTGACCGCATTCTGCTTCCACAGGCTCTTCAAGACCCAGGAACGCCGGCCGCCCCGCTAGGGGCGCCGTTCCCCGCCCGTCCGCGGCGCCTCCTCCGCGTCGCCGATCCGCGCCGCGTGATAGATGTAGTGCAGGCCCGACGCCAGGGTCAGGGCCAGGGTCAGCCAGACCAGAATCCCGATCAGGAGCGGCGCCTGAACCCTCAGCCAGTTGAGAAGGAGGACGATGCCGATCGTCACCAGCTGCGTGCCGGTCGTCATCTTCCCCAGCGTCGTGGGCGCGAAGCGCGTCAGCCCCGAGGTGAGGTGGACCAGGAGGGCGACGATGACGATGAAGACGTCCCGGCTGATCGTCACAACCGTCAGGTAGATCGGCAGGTGGTTCGAGATCTGGAACTCGGGCACCGACTTGGGATGGTCGGGAAGCGCCAGGACGATGAAGCAGGCGGTCATCAAGAGTTTGTCGGCCATCGGGTCGAGGAAGGCGCCCAGGCTCGAGCTCTGCCGGTAGCGGCGCGCGATGAGCCCGTCCAGGGCGTCGGTGAGGGCGGCGAGGACGAAGACGCCGAACGCCCAGCCGTGGTGGTTCGACAGGAGAAGGGTGATCAGGAGCGGGATCAGGACCATCCGGCCGATGGTCAGCTGGTTGGCGAGGGTCAGCATGCGGTGCTCACGCGCACGAGCCCCCGGGCGGCGTGGTCGAGCGGTTCGACGAAACGGTCCTCCCCATCGGGGTTGATCACGAACCAGGTCACACCCTCCTCCTTCCGGAACCAGGTCCACTGCCGCCTGGCGTAGCGTCGGGTGTTGCGCCGGGTCAGCTCAATCGCCTCGGCCAGGCCGATCTCCCCGCGCAGGTGCCGGAGTGTCTCGCGGTACCCGAGCGCCTTGAAGGCGTTGGAGGACTCCCGGCAACCCGCCGCCAGGAGCCCGCGCAATTCCTCGACCAGCCCGGCCTCGAAGATCCGTCCCACCCTCTCGTCGATCCGGCGGTAGAGATCCTCGCGCCGCATGCCCAGCCCGACCTTGACGGCCGGGTAACGATCGGGGCCGAAGGGCGATTCGCGGATCAGATCGGACAGGCGCCGCCTGCGCGTGAAGTAGACCTCCAGCGCGCGCGCCACCCTCTGCCGGTCCGCCGGCCGCAGCCTGGCGGCGGAGAACGGATCGACCCGCGCCAGCAGCCGGTGCAGGTGCCCTGCGCCGCCCCGCCCCGCGATCGAGAGCAGGCGGGCGCGCATCGTCTCGTCGCGCCGGGGCGCCTCGACGATCCCCTTCAGGAGGCCTCGCAGGTAGAGGCCGGTCCCTCCTACCAGGACCGGCAGCCGGCCGCGGCCGCGGATCTCCTCGATGGCCCGCTCGGCAGCGCGCACGAAATCTCCCAGGGAGAAGTCCTGACCCGGGTCGGCCAGGTCGATCCCGTGGTGCGGGACCCGGCTCCGGGCCTCCGGCCCCGGCTTGCTGGTGCCGCGGTCCAGCCCGCGGTAAATCTGCATCGAGTCAACGCTGAGGATCTCGCCGCCGAACCGCTCGCAGGCCTGGAGGGCGCAGTCGCTCTTGCCGACGGCCGTCGGCCCGACGATGACCAGAAGCGGCGCATCCGCGTCCCGGCGTTCCGCCCGATCGTCATCCCTGTCTCTCCCGCTGCCGGTCACGGTACTCGTTGATCGCCTCCTGGAGGTGCGCCTCGCAGTAGAGCCGCCCGCGGGCCACCCGGCGCCCGCAGCGCGGGCAGGATCGCCCGGCGATCCCGGCCGCGCCGCGGCCGAGGATCCCGAGGACGGCGCCCGCGCCGAGGCTGATCCCGCCGACCAGCAGGAGGAGCCGGAACAGGCCGGCTTCGGCCCCGCCGCGCCAGGTCTCCCAGACCGCGAGGTAGACGAACGCCGCGGCGACGAGCAGGCCCCCGAGTCTCGCAAGCGCCCGGCCCATCAGGCGCCG
>JACQNT010000232.1 GCA_016202915.1 Acidobacteriota bacterium | reverse complement strand
GGCGGCGGGGAAGACCAGGGAGTACGCCGGCACCATGAATCTGAAAGTCCATGGGGCGACCTCTTCAGCTCCTTCCCCGAGAAGGCGCGCCTCGTTGCGCGCCGCCAGGGCGCGCTCCAGGAGAGCGAGGATGACGGCGGCCGCGACGAAGGCGAGGTAAAGGACCGAGGCCGGCTTCATCCTGGGCCTCCCTCAGGCGAGGAGCAGCCGGGCCAGGAAGCGCGGGCGGAAGAGCGCGGCCGCGTCCTCCATGTCCCCCGTCACCCGCGCCAGGAGGTCGGCCAGGTCCTGGTCGCGCCGCAGCCTGCGGGCCACCCAGTCGGCCAGCCGGGGCCGGGCGAGGACTCCCTGCAGCACCCGGTCCAGGCGCAGCCGGGGGCCGAAGGCGGCGCGGCGCCCCGTTTCGTACGGCTCGAGGGCCCGGGCGCCGAGGTCGCCCCGCGACAGCGCCTCGAGAAGGACCTCGGCCGCCATCTCCGTCCCGCGCAGCGCCATGGCGATCCCCTCCCCCGTGAACGGATCGTAGAAGCCGGCGGCGTCGCCGACCAGGAGGACGCCGTCCGCCACGCTGCGCGCCGCCCGGCAGGCCATCGGCCCGGTCGCCCGGAGGCTCCCCGCCGGCTCGGCGCGCGCCATCCTCCGCCGGGTCAGGGGGTGGTCGGCGATCCGCTCCTGGAAGAAATCGCGCAGGCGCGCGCCCCCCGGGATGGGGCGCCGCATGGCCGCCGGATCGACGACGACGCAGACGTTGGCGAGACCGCCGGGCAGCGGGTTGATGCCGCAGTAGCCGTACGAGGTGACGATCATCTCCCCGTGGTCCGCCGGCGACTCGACCCCCAGGAAGTGGCCCATGACGGCCCATTTCCTGTGGCGCGGCTCGGCGCGTCGCAGCCCGAGCCGCCGCGCCACGAAGGAGTTGCGGCCGTCGGCCCCGACGATTGCCCGGGCGCGGACGGCGGCGCGGTCCGGCACCGCGGCCGGGCCGCCGGCGGCGGCGCTCCCCGGCCCGGCGCGGACGGGAACCGCGCCCGCAGAGACCAGCTCCACGTCGAAGATCCCGTCCCGGCCGCGCTCGAAGCCGGCCGCCCTCCAGCCCTGCAGCACCCGCGCCCCGCACCGGCCGGCGTTCCGGAGGAGCGTCTCGTCAAGGTCGTAGCGCCGGAGCGACAGGCCGCAGGCGGCGCCGTGGTCGTAGCGCCCCAGCACCTCCGCGCCCCCTGGAGCGATGACGGCCATGCCGACGTGACGCCGCGGGCGGAGCGCCTCGATTTCCGGCAGGACACCCAGATCGGCGAACTGCCGGAGCGCGGCCGGCGGGACGAACTCGCCGCAGATCTTGTGGCGCGGGAAGCGGGCGGCGTCGCACAGGAGGACCTCCCGTCCGGCGCGCGCCAGGAGGGCCGCGGCGGCCGATCCGGCCGGCCCTCCGCCGATCACGATGGCGTCGAAGACGGCGCTCACGGGGCGACGACGCGCAGCACCAGGGCCGAGTTCTTCGACCCGAACCCGATGCAGTTGCACAGGGCGAGACGCGGCGCGGCGGTCCTCGCCGCGTTCGGAACGTAGTCGAGATCGCACTCGGGATCGGGCGCGTCGTAGTTGATCGTCGGCGGCAGGAACCCGTCGCGCAGGGCGAACGCGGTGGCCGCAACGCCCGCCGCGCCGCAGGCGCCCTGAGGGTGCCCGATCATCGACTTCGTAGAGCTGGCCGGGACGGAGCCGGCCCTCGGGCCGAGCAGCGCCTTCACCGCCTGCGTCTCGACGCGGTCGTTCTGGTACGTCGAGGTGCCGTGCAGGTTGATGTAATCGACCTCACCGGAGGAGGCGCCCGCCGCACGCAACGCCAGGTCCATGGCGCGCGTCGACTCCACGCCGTCGTGGCTCATGTGCACCCGGTGGTGGGCGTCGCAGGTGGCGCCGTACCCGGCGACCTCGGCGTAGATCCCGGCGCCGCGGCGGCGGGCGTGCCCGGCCTCCTCCAGCACCATGAGGAACGCCCCCTCGCCGAGGACGAAGCCGCTGCGGTCGCGGCTGAAGGGGCGGGAGGCCTTCTCCGGCCGGTCGTTCCAGCCGACGGCGGCGGCGCGCATGCGGCAGAACCCCTCCATCATGCCGCGGGTGATGCACGCCTCCGCCCCCCCGGTCAGGAGGATCGCGTGCTCCCCCCGCTGGATGGCGCTCAGGGCGTAGCCGATGGCGTCGGTGCTGCTGGTGCAGCCGTTGCTGAACACGTGCGAGGGGCCGTTGAAGCCGAAACGGATGCTCAGCTCGCTGCTGACCATGCCGACGACCGAGGAGGAGATGGCGAACGGGTTCACCCGCCGGATCCCCTGGCGGTAATACGCCTCGTACTGGCGCTCCGCGAAATCGATCGCCCCCGCGCCCGTCCCGACCAGGACGCCGATGTCGCGGCGCTCGTCGGGCGCCAGGGCGTCAGGGTCGATCCCCGCGTCGGCCAGCGCCTCGCGGGCCGCCGCCAGCGCCATCGGCACAATCCGGCCGACGCGTGGCAGGTCCTCCGGGTCGAGGTGGTCCGCCGGATCGAAGCCGGGGACCTCGGCCGCCACCCGGCAGGGGAGGTCCTCCGGATCGAAGAGGGTGATCGTCCGCGTGCCGCTCCTCCCGGAGCGCAGGCTCTCCCGGAACCTGCCGGCTCCGATCCCGAACGGCGAGACGACCCCGATGCCGGTGATGACGGCGGACAAGGCGGAGAGAAGTCTATCACCCGGCCTCGGGCGGGGCCATGACGGCGGGCCTCGCCGGCCGGCGCATTCGGGCCCGCAGCCACCCGCCGAGGAGGAGTGCATAGAACGGCACGTATTCGACCAGGCGCACCCACGGATACGGCTCCGCCGCGCGCCCCGCCGCGCCGAGGTTGGCGTACGCCAGGGCCGCCAGGCCGCTCAGGAGGATCCAGGGGAGCGAGGGGAACAGGCAGAGCCAGGGAAGGATCCACAGGAGATACCAGGGATGGAGCGTGGGAGATAGCAGGAGCGCCGCCCCGGTCATGAGGTAACAGCCGCGCAGCGGATCGACCGTCCGCCTGGCGATCGCCACGGCGCACCCCAGGAGCGCCAGGGCGCAGGCCGCCTTCGCGAGGGGCGTGGGATAGACGTAGGGGTAGAGGAGATCGAGCGGCCCGCTCCACGGGACGCGGGCGCGCACGAAGGCGATCATCGACTTCAGCGCCGGCGCAGGATCGACGAGGGCGAGCGCCGCGCGCACCACGCCGAAGATCGACTCGTTGCCGTGCCAGTGGGCCGCGTACTCCCGGAGGCCGGAGACCAGATCGCCGCCGGCCGCGCGGAACGGCCAGTAAGCGGCGGCGATCAGGACCGGCGGCAGAAGGAGGGCCCGCGGGCGCAGCGCCCGCGCCAGCGGGACGAGAAGGACGAGCGGCAGGATCTTCACCAGCCCCGCCAGCGTCAGCGCGAGCGTTGACCACAGATCCCTTTTCTGTATAATCGCGACGGCCGCAGCGACCACGCACACGATCCCGGCAGGTTCGATGTGGCCGCTCCAGGCCCCCTCCGTGACGGCGAGAGGGTTCCACGCGTAGACGATCACACGGAGGGGCGGGAGCCCGCGAAGCACGAGAAGCCATCGCAGCACGGCGATCCCCAGGAGGTCGGCCAGGACCAGCAGAGCCTTGATCCCGAGGCATCCCGGCGCCGCGGCGGCGCCCGCCGCGAACAGGACCTGCGCCGCGGGCGGGTAGATCGTGCGCACTTCCTTGTGCTCGATCCGCGGATAATCCCCGTCGCGGATCCCGGCGAGTGCCGGGGAGGCGGGGGGCTCGAGATAGGGGTTGCGGCCCGAGAGGAGGACGCGGCCGTCCCAGCGGTAGCGGTAGAGATCGCCGCTCAGGGCCGGCGGGCTGAACAGGAAAGTGCAGCGGTAGAGGCAGGCCAGCGCCAGGGCGACGCGGGCCGCGCGATCGTGCCGCGGCGATCCCTGGCCGGCCGCGGGACGCAGCGCGAGGCGGACGGCCAGCGCGTAGCAGACGAACACCGCCAGGAACAGGACGAGGAACGGCGCGGTGGACCCGGGGCGGGGCGCCGCGGCGAGCATGCCGAGGAAGCCCGCCTGGATCGCGCCCCCGAGGATCAGGAGGCCGGCAAAGGGCCCTTGGGAATCGAGGGGGGGTTGGCGCACCGGGCGCTCCGGACAGGCTCCTGACCAGGCGGGCCATCGTAGCAGACCGATCGGGAGGCCTCAAGAGAAGCGCGGCATGAGCACCCTCGAGACGGTGATTCTCGCGGCCTATTTCGCGACCCTGTCGATCCTGGCGATCTACGGCTGCCACCGCTACTACCTCCTGCGCCTGTATTGCCGCCACCGGTCCCGCCCGGCCCGGCCCGCCGGACGCCTCGAGCCGCTCCCGTTCGTCACGGTCCAGCTGCCGATCTACAACGAGGTCTACGTCGTCAAGCGCCTGATCCGCGCCGCCTGCGCGCTTGACTATCCGGCGGACCGGCTGGAGATCCAGGTGCTCGACGACTCCACCGACGAGACCACCCAGATCGCGGCGGAGACGATCGCCGCGCTGCGCGGTCGGGGCCCCGACATCAGGCACATCCGGCGCGGCGGCCGGGCGGGGTACAAGGCGGGGGCGCTGGCGCACGGCCTGAACACTGCCCGTGGCGAGTTCATCGCCATCTTCGACGCCGACTTCGTGCCGCCGCCCGGCTTCCTCCTCGACCTGCTGCCGCATTTCAGCCGCCCCCGCGTCGGGATGGTCCAGGCCCGCTGGGAGCACCTGAACCGCGACTACTCGTTCCTGACCCGCATCCAGTCCATCCTCCTGGACGGCCACTTCGTCATCGAGCACGCCGCGCGCCACCGCGCCGGCCGCTTCTTCAATTTCAACGGGACAGCCGGGATCTGGCGGCGCTCCTGCATCGAGTCGGCCGGGGGCTGGCAGGACGACACGCTGACTGAGGACCTGGACCTCTCGTACCGGGCGCAGCTCGCGGGGTGGGAGTTCGTCTTCGTCCCGGACGTGGTGGCGCCGGCCGAGCTGCCGGCCGACATGGCCTCCTTCAAGTCTCAGCAGCACCGTTGGACCTGCGGTTCGATCCAGACCGGTTTCAAGATCCTGCCGCGGCTGCTCCGGAGCCGCCTGCCGTTCGGCGTGAAGGCGGAGGCCTTCTTCCACCTGACCAACAACTGCGCCTACGCCCTGATGGCGATCCTGGCGATCCTGGTGGTCCCGGCCATGGTGGTGCGGCAGGGGGTGGGGCGCAGCACGCTGCTGTTCGTGGACCTGCCGCTGTTCCTGATGTCGACGATCTCGGTGTCCGCGTTCTACCTCATCTCCCAGCGCGAGGTCCGCGACGACTGGGTGTCCACCCTGGCGTTTCTCCCGGGGGTGATGTCCGTCGGCATCGGGCTCAGCCTCAACAACGCGCGCGCCGTCCTGGCCGCCTGCCGCGGCAGACGGGCGGAGTTCGCGCGCACTCCCAAGTACAGCCTGGAAGGCACGCTGGGGGACTGGCGCGACAAGCGCTACCGCGGGCCGCGGCAGACGGGCGGGACCGCGACGGAGATGATCTTCGGGATCTACTTCACCATGGCCAGCATCCACGCCATCCGCAGTGGGATGTACGCGTCGCTCCCCTTCTACCTGCTCTTCCAGGCGGGCTTCCTCTACACCGCCCTCCTGTCGCTGGCGC
>JACQNT010000026.1 GCA_016202915.1 Acidobacteriota bacterium | reverse complement strand
GCTGAGGGAGACCCGGGTGCGGGGGGCAGCGTCCTCTGGCTCGCGGGGCCTTCTCGCAGCGCGCCCGTGGCAGCGGGGTGTGCCGCGGCCGGGCGCGCGAGAGCAGAGCGGCGACGCGGCCGTCGGCGGTCTGTGCCGATCCGGCCGCGGAGACCGCGTGCCCCGCGAGGCAGAGGCGCTGCCCCCAGAAACCGAGGATAGGTCAGCGCCCCGGCGCGTTGACCGGCCCCGGGTCTTCCGGGATAATGGCCTCGCGATGCGGCGCGCGGCGGCGAAGTTCCACGGCACCACGATCCTGTGCGTGCGGCACCGGGGCAGGGTCGCCATGGGGGCCGACGGCCAGGTGACCCTGGGCCGCGCCGTGATGAAGCACGGGGCGCGGAAGATCCGCCGCCTGTACCACGACAGCGTCCTGGCCGGCATCGCCGGATCGGCCGCCGACGGTGTCGCCCTGTTCGCCCGGTTCGAGGCGAAGCTGGAGGAGTTCCACGGCAACCTGGAGCGCGCCGCGGTCGAGCTGGCGCGCGACTGGCGCACCGATCGGATCCTGCGCCGCCTGGAGGCGCTGCTCCTGGTCGCCTCCGACAAGCGCTCCTTCCTCCTGTCGGGGACGGGCGACCTGATCGAGCCGGACGACGGGCTGGTGGCGGTCGGATCGGGCGGCCCGTGCGCCCTGGCGGCGGCCCGCGCGCTGGCGCGCAAGACCGACATGAGCGCGCGGGAGATCACCGAGGAGGCGCTCCTGATCACCGCGGGCATCGACATCTACACCAACGACAACCTGGTCATCGAGGAGATCTAGGAGCCCGGGGGCGGCGGGGATGAAGGAATGATGGCGTTCCGGGTGCCGGAGCCTGCGGCAGGGGCCGAGACGCGCGTGGCGGAGGCCGCGGTCGATCTGACGCCGCGCGAGATCGTCGCCGAGCTGGACCGCCACATCGTCGGCCAGGAGAAGGCCAAGCGGGCGGTGGCGATCGCCCTGCGCAACCGGATGCGCCGGTTGAAGCTGTCGCCCGAGATGGCCGAGGAGGTCGCCCCCAAGAACATCATCATGATCGGCCCGACCGGGGTGGGGAAGACGGAGATCGCCCGCCGGCTCGCGCGCCTCACCAACTCGCCGTTCATCAAGGTCGAGGCGTCCAAGTACACCGAGGTCGGGTACGTCGGGCGCGACGTCGAGTCGATGGTCCGCGACCTCGTGGACCATGCCGTGGAGATGGTGCGCTCCGAGAGATTGGAGGAGGTGCGCCAGGCGGCCGTGGCCAACGCCGAGGAGCGCCTCCTCGGCCTGCTCCTGCCGGGAGGCGGGGGCGGGCGCGACCGGACCGGCTACGCGGCCGAGGGGGGCGGCGCGACGCGCGAGGCGGCCGGCGTCGCGCGCGAGGCGGCCGATCCCGAGGGCCGGGACTCGTTCGGGAGGACCCGCGACAAGATCCGCCAGCAGCTGCGCGACGGCCTCCTGGAGGGGCAACAGATTGAAATCGAGGTGCGGCAGGACGCCTTCCCCGCCTTCCGGATCTTCGGCGCCGGCGGCCTCGAGGAGATGGACATCAGCCTGCGCGAGTCGCTCGGGGGGCTGTTCGGCGGGCGCAAGCGGCCGCGGCGCGTCACCGTCGCCGCGGCCCGGGAGGTGCTGCAGCGCGAGGAGGAGGAGAAGCTGATCGACCTCGACGAGGCGAAGCGCCGGGCGCTGGAGCGGGTCGAGCAGTCGGGGATCATCTTCATCGACGAGATCGACAAGATCGCCGGGCGCGAGAGGGGGCACGGCCCCGACGTCAGCCGCGAGGGGGTGCAGCGCGACCTCCTCCCCATGGTGGAGGGGACGCGGGTCAGCACCAAGCACGGGATGGTGCGCACCGACCACATCCTGTTCATCGCCTCCGGGGCCTTCCACGTCAGCAAGCCGTCCGATCTGATCCCCGAGCTGCAGGGCCGGTTCCCGATCCGGGTCGAGCTGGGGCCCCTGGGAGCGCCGGAGTTCGTGCGCATCCTGGTCGAGCCCAAAAGCGCCCTGATCAAGCAGTACCGGGCCCTGCTCCTCACCGAGGGGATCGATCTGGTGTTCACCGACGACGCCGTGCGCGCCATTGCC
Organism: Acidobacteriota bacterium; assembly: GCA_016202915.1. GTDB lineage: Bacteria > Acidobacteriota > Polarisedimenticolia > Gp22-AA2 > Gp22-AA2 > JACQNT01. The sequence goes on along the minus strand of JACQNT010000026.1, from coordinate 7,324 downwards.
GAGCTGGCGGCCGAGGTGAACGAGCGCAGCGAGAACATCGGGGCGCGGCGCCTGCACACCATCATGGAGAGACTGCTCGACGTCGTCTCCTTCGAGGCCCCGAACATGACGGAACGCAAGGTCACCATCGACGCCGCCTACGTGCGCCGCATGCTGGCCGACATCGTCAAGGACCAGGACCTCAGCCGCTACATCCTCTGACAGGACATCCTTGGCCCCCCCGGACCCGATCCCCGCGGCGCGCCTCCTGCGCAGGTCACTCCTGCCGGCCGCTCTCGCCGTGTCGCTCGCCCTCCCCGGGTGCGGCAAGAAGGGGCCTCCCCGCGCTCCGCTGCGGATCGTACCCGCCGCCGCCCGCGACGTGCGGGTGCGGCAGATCGGCGGCGCCGTCGTCGTGGCGGCGCAGCTCCCCGGGACGCTCACCGACGGCGCGCCGCTTCTGGCCGGGAGCGCGGCGCGCGTCCTGAGGATGCGCGCCACGGCGACGCTCACGCCGGGGGCGGTATCGCCCCGCTACCTGGCGCGCCAGTTCGAGAAGGAGGCCAGGGTCCTGGCGACGCTCGGGGACGACGCCCTGCCGCCGGCGACGCCCGGGCGGCCGCTGCTCTTCCGCGACCGTGACGCCCGCGCCGCCGCCCCGCCGCGCGACGGCGCGCGGGGGCGCGGCAGCGGCCCCCCCCTCTTCCTCTACGCCATCCAGATCGTGGACTCGGAGGGGAGGCGATCCGACCTCTCTCCGCCGGTCGCCATCGAGATCGTCGACCCTCCTCCCGCCCCTGCCGGGCTCAAGGCGGAGACCGCCGAGGGGGAGGTCCGGCTCGCCTGGGAGGAGGGCGCGCCCGCGGCCGAGGACTACCTCTACAACGTCTACCGGAGGCAGGCCGGGCAGGAGGCCGACGTCGGGGCCCCGATCAATCCGGAGCCGCTCGCGGAGCCGCGCCACCTCGACCGGGGCTTCAGGTACGGAGAGACCTATTTCTACTCGGTGCGCCGGCTGGCGTCGCGGGCCCCGCCGCTGCGGGAGAGCGAGGGCGCGGCCGAGGTGGAGGTCGCCCCCAGGGACGTCTATCCGCCGCGGCAGCCGACCGGCCTCGCCGTGGCGGTCGAGGGACGGGTCATCAAGCTGTACTGGTTCCCGAGCGAGGAGGCCGACCTGGCCGGGTACCGCGTCTACCGGCGGCGCGGGCCGGCCGCGGAGTTCGTCCTCCTCGGGGAGGCGGGCGCGGCGGAGCCTTCCTTCGTGGACCAGACGGCCGCGCCCGGGGTGCGCTATGATTACGCCGTCGCCGCGATCGACTCCGCTTCTCCGCCCAACGAGAGCGCGCGATCGCAGGAGCAGTCGGAGACGCTGCCCGTGGACACGCCCGAAGAAGCGCCCGCCGCCCCCGGGGGACGGACGTGAAGCCCGAACCGTCGCAGGCCGCCGGGCCCGCGCTGGCCACCGAGTTCTACAAGATGTCGGCCGGCGGCAACGACTTCATCGTGTTCGACAACCGCGCGGGGGCGCTGCGGGGAGCCGCCATCGCCGACCTGGTCAGGAGCGTCTGCACCCGGGCGCTGTCGGTCGGCGCCGACGGCGCCATCCTCCTGGAGAAATCCGCGGGGGCCGATCTCCGCGCGCTGTTCTTCAACCCGGACGGACGCCCGACCTTCTGCGGCAACGGCGCCCGCTGCGCCGCCCGCCTGGCGTACCTCAAGGGGATGGCGCCGGCCCGCATGACCGTGGAGACCGATCTCATGACGCACCGCGCGGAGGTCCGCGGGACCTTCGTCTCCCTCGAGATGCGCGACCCGCGGGGGTTCGACGACGCGGTGGAGGTCGCGGTGGACGGGGAGAAGGTCCGCGGCGCCTTCGTGGACACGGGGGTGCCGCACCTCGTGGTCTTCCGGAATGTCCCTCCGTCCCGGTCGATCGAGCCTCTCGGGCGCGCCCTGCGGGCGCACCCGCGCTTCGGCCCGGCCGGCGTGAACGTCAACTTCGTCCAGCCGCTTCCGGACGGTGGCCTCTCCATCCGCACCTTCGAGCGCGGCGTGGAGGCCGAGACGCTGGCCTGCGGCACCGGCTGCGTCGCGGCGGCGCTGGCCGCGGGGGCCGCCGCGAAGGCCTCTCCTCCTGTGAACCTCGTGACGCGCTCCGGCGAATCGATCCGGGTGCGCTACGAAGGGGACCCGCGCGCCGCCCGGGGGGTGCGCCTGGAGGGTGAGGCGCGCCTGGTGTACGTGGGGCAGCTGACCGAAGAGGCGATCCAGGGCTTCAGGCCCGCGCGCTGACCCCGGCCCGGTTCCATCCGCGCAGCACCCGGACCTGGAGGCGGCATGTCGATGGAGGCCGGGAAGAAGAGGGTGGGCCGCGTCATCAGGCTCACCGTCGGCTGGATCCTGACGGTCGCGGGGCTGGTCCTGATGATCCCCCTGGTCCCCGGGCCCGGCATCCTGTTCCTCCTGTCCGGGATCACCCTGCTGAGCGCCGAGAGCCGCGGCGTCAGGAACCTCCTCCGCCGGCTGCGCGAGTGGCGCCTGATGCGGCGGGCGATGCGCGAAGCCGAGAAGGTCGGGGTGAATTTCAACCTGGACAAGGACGACGACGCCGGGAGCGGTGTCCCGCCTCCCTCCCGCTGAGCCGGATCATCCGCCGCCTCAGGAGCTTCGCCTCGAGGTCCCGCGAAGGGCAGCGGGACCGGAGGGGGCAGGACCCGCAGCGCGGCAGGCGCGCCTGGCAGACGTAGCGGCCGTGGAGGATCATCGCGATCGAGAAGAAGATCCACTCGGAGACCGGGAGCAGGTGCATCAGATCCGATTCGATCTTCTCCGGGTCGGTGCGCCTGGTGAGGCCGAGCCGGCGCGCCACCCGGGCCATGTGCGTGTCGACCACGATCCCGGTCGGCAGGCCGTAGCCGGCCCCCAGGACGACGTTCGCCGTCTTCCTGCCGACCCCCGGCAGGAGCGTCATCTCCTGCATCGTGCGCGGCACCTCGCCGCCGTGGCGCTCGATGAGGGCGCGGGCGCACCCGGAAAGCGCCTTCGCCTTGGTGCGGAAGAAGCCGGTGGACCGGATGGCGGCCTCGAGGTCCGGCAGGGAAGCGCGCGCCAGGGCGGCGGCGTCGGGGCAGGCGCGGAAGAGATCCCGGGTCACCTGGTTGACGCGGGCGTCGGTGCACTGGGCCGAAAGGATCGTCGCCACCAGGAGCTGGAACGGGTCCGCGTGCTCGAGCTCCACCCGCGGCTCCGGCCGGGCGGCGTGGAGCGACTTCAATATGCCCGCCGCCCTGGAGCGGAGCGGCTTCGTCGCGGGCATTTCAGCGGCGCCGCGCCAGGGCCTCGTCGAGGCGCCCGGCCGGGGAGGCGTTGAGGATGTGCGCCGCCGTCAGCCCCGCCCGGCGGGCCACGGCGACGCCGAAGCGGGCGTCGCGGAGCCCCGCGGCGTCGTGGGCGTCCGGGTCGATCGCGACGCGGGCCCCGAGGGAGCGCGCCAGCCTGCAGGCGGCGGTGTCGAGATCGAGCCGGTGCGGGTTGGCGTTCAGCTCCACGCAGACCCCCTCCCGCGCGGCGGTCGAGAGGATCTCCTCGAGGTTCACGGCGTACGGCTCGCGCGCCAGAAGCAGCCTGCCGGTCGGGTGCCCCAGGATGGTGGCGCGCGGGTGCCGCAGGGCCCTGACGATCCGCCCGGTCTGCTCCGCCTCCTTCAGCCCGAACGATGAGTGGACCGAGGCGACGACGAAGTCGAGCGTCGCCAGGACCTCCTCCGGGTAGTCGAGCGATCCGTCCGGCAGGATGTCCACCTCGCTCCCCATAAGGACGCGGATCTCCGGATGGCCCCTGCGGGCCTCCCCGATCTGCATCTGCTGCTGCCTGAGCGACTCCGGGGTCAGCCCGCGCGCGTAGCGCGCCGACTGGCTGTGGTCGGTGATCCCGACGTACTCGTAGCCGAGCGCGGAGCACCGGTCCACGATCTCCTCGATCGACAGGCGGCCGTCGCTCCAGGTGGAGTGGACGTGAAGGATGCCGCGCAGGTCGCGCTCCTCCACCAGGTCCGGCAGCGTCCCCGCTTCCGCCGCCTCGATCTCCCCCAGCCCCTCGCGCAGCTCCGGCGCCACGAAGGGCAGGCCGAGGGCGCGATAGACCGCCTCCTCGTCGGGGCAGGGGAGCTGCTCCCGCCCGCGGTACAGGCCGTCCTCCCGGAGGTCGAGCCCGCCCTTCCGGGCGCGCTCCTGGAGGGCGCCCAGATGCGCGGCTCCGCCGGTGCGATGGAGCAGGGCGCAGGCACGGCCCTCCGGCCGGACGACGGCGAGGTGCAGGGGGACGCCCGCGTCCAGGGAAACGGTGATTCGGGAGGCGTCCCTCAGAGGGGAGGCGTCCCTGACCCGCGGCAGGCGGGAGAGCGCTGCGACGATGGCCTGCGTGTCCTCGCTCTCCACGACCAGGGTGATCTCCCCCACGGTCTCTTCACCGCGGCGCACGGCGCCGGCGATTGCGGCGCTTGTCACGACGGGCGCCGCGGCCAGGGCGGCCCGCAGTTCTTCCGCGAGAGGCAGGGCGTCGCCGAGGAGAAGACGGCCGCGGTAGGAGCGCAGGCGCTCGATCCCCTTGAGAATCTTCTCCTGCGCCCGGGCGCCAAAGCCGGGGATCTCCAGCAGCCGGTTCTCGTGGCAGGCGTACTCGAGCTCCCCCAGGCTTCCGACCTGGAGCTTCTCCGCCAGGACCTGCGCCTTGCGAGGCCCGAGGCCGGGGATCCTGAGGAACTCCGCGATGGCCGCAGCCCGTGGGACCTCGGCGCGCAGCCGGTCGCGGTAGGGGAGGGAGCCGGTGTCAACCAGGGTCGTGATCTTCTCGGCCAGGGCGCTGCCGATCCCCGGGAGCGCGGTGAGGCCGCCGGTTCTCACGAGCTCCGCCAGGTCCCGGTCGAGAGCCCGGATGGTCGTCGCGGCGCTCCGGTAGGCGCGGGACTTGAAGGGGCTCTCCCCCTTCAGATCGAGGAGCAGAGCGATCTCCTCCAGGACATCCGCGACGCGCTCCCTGTCCATCCGGCACCCGGAGGCGGCAATCTACCGGATGCCGGGTGACCTGTCAAAAAGTCATAGTGTTCTCCGGGCGCGCCAAAAAGGCCGTCGTGGCGCCACACCCTTCTCCGGGCCGGCCCCGGCGAGCGGCCGCTCCCCGCCCGCCACGGGCCCCCAAATGCGCCGGATCCGGCGGTTTCGGCAGGGCGAGGCGCTGCGCGCTGGCCGCAGCCGGAGGGGGTCCGGCGAACGCCCCGGCCCTGGCAGGAATGTTGCACACGACGGAGGGCAGGAAAGGAGGGATGATCTCCATGTGGCGTCAGTTGCTCCCCTACGCGACCAGCTTCGATGACTTCATCTCCCCCAACGAGGACTCGCGCCTCGAGGCCCTCATCTCGGATCCCGACTCCTTCCGGCAGGAGAGGGAAATCCTGCGCGGCGAGGTCGACCGTATCTTGAAGAAGGCCCTGCGCCAGCTCCCGCCGCGCGAGCGGTACATCATCGAGAGGCGGTTCGGCATGCGGGACGACAGCGAGCTGACTCTCGAGGCGGTCTCGCGCATCCTCAAGCTGAGCAAGGAGAGGGTCCGGCAGCTCGAGCGGGAGGCGCTCCTCAAGCTGCGCCTGGCGCTCGAGGGGATGCGCGGGCAGCTGCTCGGAGCGTGAGGCGCGCCCGCGTCCCGGCGGCGCGACCGGCGCCGCTTCCCTGAGCCCCCCGCGCGCCGCATCCCCGCGCGCCCGGACCCACGCACGCCCATGCCCTGGGGCGGCCGGGGTGCGGGGCGGATGCAATACATCTTGCGATCCCCCCCGCCCGGCCCTTGCGCCGCTTGGCAAATGAGGTAGGATGGCGCTAGAATGCGCCGCCGATCCGGAGCATCGTCCGTGGAGCGGTCGCCTCGGGGGCCGTCCCGTGGCCTCCTGAGAGAAGCGCGCGGGGCATAACATGACACGTGGACAGCGGTCCCTGGCACTGCTCCTGGCCGGAGCCCTGCTGTGCGGCACCGGCTGCGAGAGCGTGGTCCGGCGGCTGAAGGCCAACTACGCCGCCAAGCAGGGGAACGACTTCTACCGGGCCCAGGACTTCGGCAAGGCGGTGCAGTGGTACCGCTACAGCACCTACCTGAACCCGGATCTGCCGATCGCCTACCTCAACGCCGGCCTCTCCTACATGGCCCTGTACAAGCCCGGATCGCGCCACCCCAAGGACCTGCACTACTCGCAGCAGGCGATCGACAACCTGAAGCGCTACGTGGCGTTCGATCCGGACAACGAGGACGCCAAGAACCACCTCCTGACGGTCTTCATCCAGGCGGAGCGCTACGACGACGCGGCCGCCTTCTTCGAGAGCGAGATGAAGCGGCGGGGGAGCGACCCCGAGGTCGCCTCCCGGCTGGCGCAGATCCTGGGGATGATCTACTCCAAGAAAGGCGACTTCGAGTCGTCGCTCGAGTGGTACAAGAAGCGCGCCGAGATCGAGAAGGACAGCCCTGAAGCGCTCTACACCATCGGCGTGCTGTGCTGGGAGAAGGTCTACAAGCAGGGCACCACGCTCGAGCTGGACCGCCGCAAGGAGCTGATCGAGATGGGCCTCGACTACCTGCGCCGGGCCACGGAGCTGCGGGAGAACTACTTCGAGGCGGTCTCCTACGTCAATCTGCTGTTCCGGCAGAAAGCCATCGTCGGGCAGCTCGTCGGCAACATGGAGGACTTCGCGAAGTACAACCAGGAGGCCGACAGGCAGATGCACCTGGCTCTGGACATGCGCAAGAAGGTGATGGCGAAGAAGTAGAGACGAGGCGGGCGTCGCGGCGCCGGGAGCGCCGCGGCGGGCGGGGACCCGCGACGAAAGCGAGGTGAGGCGTTTGTTCGACTCGATGGTGATGTCCACTAAGCAGAAGAAGCGGACGCAGCGGTGGTTCACCTTCCCGATGGCCCTGGTGGCGCACGCCGTCGTCTTCGGCGGCCTGATCATCGCCTCCTTCCTGACGGTCGAGTCGGTCCCTGCCCCGCCCATCACCATCTCGTTCGTGGCCGCCCCTCCTCCGCCCCCGCCGCCCCCGCCCCCCCCGGCGCGCAAGAAGAAGACGCAGGAGGTCAAGCCGCAGGAGATCCCGAAGCCGACGGAGCTGGTGCAGCCGAAGGTGGTGCCCGAGGAGAAGCCGGTCCCGATCACCGCGCCCGAGGAGGACCTCGGCGAGGACGAAGGCGTGGAAGGCGGGGTCGAGGGCGGCGTGGTGGGCGGCGTGGTGGGCGGCGTCGTCGGGGGCGTGGTGGGCGGGGTCCTCGGCGGCATGCTCGGCGGCGTCGAGGGGGGGATGCTGGAGC
>JACQNT010000231.1 GCA_016202915.1 Acidobacteriota bacterium | reverse complement strand
CTGCGAGAGGGCCCCGCGGGCCCGAGGCGCTGCCCCCCGCACCCCTCCCTGCTCAAGCAACCTGGATACGGTGACCCCTTCGGTCGTGGAATCGAAAGTACCGTGAGCCGGCTAAGCCGGGCCGCGGGAGCTGCTTCCATGGTCCGGTGGCGGCCGCTTCGCGCCGTGGGGGCATCTCGGACCGAGCCCGTGGCCGCGCGCAGTGCACGCGGCCGGGTGAGGGAGACCCGAGGCGCGCCGCGCCGGTGGGCGGTCTGTGACCAGCCCAGCGCGGCGACGCCGTCCCCCGCGAGGCGGAGCAGCCGCCACCAGAGAGTGGGGTTGTCTCAGACGCGGCCCCTCTTGAAGCCTCCGCCGCTCGGGAGTAGATTTCCCGGTACACGAGGAAGGAGGTGGTCCAGCAGATGAATCATGACTGGAGTGGCTGTACGCCGTTATCTCGGACCCGTGAGGTGCCTGTAACTTAGGCGAGAACGCGAGGCCAGCGAGCCTGCTCGGATGTCCGCCTGAGGAATACCGGCAGGCCACCGAACCCGGAAGCCCCCGGATGCCGGTCCACCCGGGGCGGCGCCCTGCGCCGCAGAGGCTTCCGGGTTTTTTCCTTCTCTGCTAGACTTCATCCTCCAGCCGCAGGATCTGGCCGACGATGCGCCGGGTTCCCCCGCCGGAGCGCCCGTGGTGTTTCACGCCGTGGGCCGGCCGGGCTGCACGGAGACACGGCGTCCCGGCACGCGCGGCGGGGAGGTGGCACGATGTCGGGCTACGACGCGATCGTCAAGCGCTACCAGGACAGGACCAGGAAATCCCGCGAGCTGCACGACGAGGCGAAGCGGCTCCTCCCGCGCGGGGTCTCCTCCAACTTCCGGGTCGTCGATCCCAACCCGATCTTCATCGAGTCGGCCGTCGGCACCACCATCACCGACGCCGACGGCAACCGGTACGTCGATTTCGCGATGGCCTTCGGGGCCAACCTGGTCGGGCACGCCCACCCCAAAGTAGTGCAGGCGATCGAGGCGCAGGCGCGGAAGGGGACGCTGCACGCCATGCCACACCGCCTGGAGATGTCGGTGGCGCGGGAGCTGCGCGACCGCTTCGGGCACGAGCAGTGGCGCTTCTCAAATTCGGGCACCGAGGCGACCATGCACTCCATCCGCCTGGCGCGCGGCTACACCGGCCGCTTCAAGGTGATCAAGTTCGAGGGGGGATACCACGGCGCCCACGACACGGTGCTGGTGTCCAGCAAGCCGCCGCTGCGGCTGACCGGCCACAGGAGCCGGCCCCGCCCGGTGCCGGGGAGCGAGGGGATCCCGCCCGAGTCGTACGCCCACACCCTGGTGGCCACCTTCAACGACCTGGAGTCCGTCCGCGGCCGCTTCGAGGAGAACCTGAACCAGGTCGCCTGCCTGATCGTCGAGCCGATCATGCTGAACATGGGTGTCACCGAGCCGGAGCCCGGCTTCCTGGCCGGCCTGCGGGCCCTGTGCGACGAGCACGGCGCCCTGCTGATCTTCGACGAGGTGAAGACGGGCGTGAAGATCGCCCGCGGCGGGGCGACCGAGCACTACAAGGTCCGCCCCGACATCGTCTGCCTGGCGAAGGCGATCGGCGGCGGCATGCCGCTCGCCGCTTTCGGCGCCTCGGCGGAGATCATGGAGGAGCTCAACTCGCTGCGCGTCATTCACGTCGGCACCTACGCCAGCAATCCGGTGACCCTGGCGGCCGCCGAGGTGACGCTCAAGGAGGTCCTCACGGACGACGCCTACGCCAGGATCTTCGCCCTCAACAGGAAGCTCGTCGATGGGTATAGCGCGCTCATCCGCGAGCACATGCTGCCGTGCTACGCCAACGGCGTGGGACCGATGGGGACGATCAACTTCAAGAAGGACGTCATGCGGAACTACCGCGACTGGGTGGTGCTGGACCGGGCCGCCTCCCACGCCTGGTACCTGGCGATGCTGAACGAAGGGGTCATCCCCCAGCCCCCGGGGCCGGACGAGCAGTGGACGGTCACGGTCCAGCACACCGAGGCCGACATCGAGACCCACCTCAAGGCGTTCGCCAGGGTCGCCCCGCTCCTCAAGTCGATCTAGGGACGCGTGACCATGAGCCGGGGGCGGGAGCTTCTCTCCTACTTCGCCGGCCGGGCCGCTGAGGCGCTCGATCTGCTGCGCCGCCTCGTGGCCGTCGATTCCCCCACCTCCGACAAGGCGGGGGTCGATCGGCTGGGCGCCCTGGTCGCCTCCGCCCTCCGCTCCGCCGGCGCCGAGGTGACCGTCCTCGCTCAGGCGCCGGCCGGCAACGCGCTCCTCGCTTTCCTGGGCGCGGCCTCCCCGGGGTCCGGCGCCGGTCCCGGCGGCGGCCGGCCGGCCCTCCTCCTCGGCCACCTGGACACCGTCTGGCCCCTCGGCGAGGCGGAGCGCCGCCCTTTCCGGCTGGAGGGAGGGTACGCCCGCGGCCCCGGTGTCTACGACATGAAGGCCGGGATCGTCCTGTGCGTCCTGCTGGCGCGGGCGCTGCGCGACGGCTCGTTCCGGTCGCGCTCACCGGTCGCCTGCTTCTTCAGCAGCGACGAGGAGGCCGGCAGCCCCTGCTCGCGCCCCCGCCTCGAGGCCGAGGCGCGCCGGTGCCGCTACGTCCTCGGCCTGGAGCCCTGCATGCCGGACGGCGGGGCGAAGACGACCCGCAAGGGGGTGGGCCGCGTCATCCTGGAGGTGACCGGCGTGCCGGCCCACGCCGGCATCGATCCGGAGAAGGGGGTGAACGCGATCGAGGAGCTGGCGGCGCAGGTGCTGGCGGTCAAGCTGCTCGAAGACGCCTCCTCCGGGACGACGCTGCACGCGGGGATCATCAGCGGCGGGGTGGCGAAAAACGTCGTGGCGCCGAACGCGCGGGCGGAGATCGACGTGCGCGTCGCGGCCCCCTCCGAGTGGCGGCGCGTCGAGAGCGCCGTGCTCAATCTCAGGGCGCGCAACCCGAAGGCGCGGCTCAGCGTCGAGGCCGCGCTGACCCATCCGCCGATGATCAGGACCGAGGCGGTCGCCTCCCTCCACCGGCAGGCCAGCCGCGCCGCCGCGGAGGTCGGCTTCGACCTGGGGGAGGGGTCCACCGGCGGCGGCAGCGACGGGTCTTACTGCGCCGCCCTGGGCGTGCCGGTGCTGGACGGTCTCGGCGTCGAGGGAGAGGGGGCGCACGCCGCCACGGAGCGCGTGCGGCTGGACCGCATCGCCCCCCGCGCCGCGTTCCTGGCCCGCCTCCTCGAGACGATCGAGGGACCCTGATGGCCCCGGCGGGACGGGCTCCTAGAACCGGAGGGCCACGACGACGCCGGCGATAACCGCGCTCGGCACGGCGAGGATCAGCAGGGCGATGATGCAGGCACCGAAGGAGTGCCAGGCCGAGAAGCGGTGCGCCTCGCCCAGGCACTTCAGCGTGACGAAGAACCCCCAGATGGCGATGACGAACTGGATCAGCTTGAGGGCCTGCAGCACGACGATCGACGCCATCTCCCCTTCGATGCTCGGTGGCTCGGCGTAGAGGGTCTCGCCGCCCAGGAGTGCGGCCCGCGGCAGCCAGAGGAGCAGGCCCCAGACGCCCAGCACGTTCGACCAGGCCATGGCGCAGCGGACGGCGACCCCGTTCCCCTGTCCCCCGATCCAGCCACCGGTCAGGCGGAGCAGGAAGCCCAGGACGAAGAGGAACACGATGCCTGAAATCGCGCCGCCGACCACGACGCCGGCCAGCACCGCGGACATGGGGTAGGTATCCCCCACGCCCGGGGCGATGGCGACGCCCAGGCCCCCGGCGATCCCCCCGAGGGCGGCAAGGGGCAGGACCATCCGTCGCGGGTCGGTGTCGAGGATCTGCCGCATGGTGGCCCGCGGCCGGGTCCAGATGGAAAACCAGGGGTTCAGGGCCTCATCGGACGCGGCGACCGGCGGCGGGACGGGCGCGGAGCAGTTCCTGCTTTCCTCCACCGTCATCCCCCTTGAAACGCGAACCGCTCCCGCCCACGGCGGGCGCCGTCGGCGGGAGGCGGTCAGGGTCTTCCATCTACCCCTTGAGGTGCTTGGACACCAGCTTGGTCATCTCGAACATGTTGACCTGCCTCTTGCCCCCGAACACCTTCTTCAGAGCCTCGTCGGCGTTGATCATCCGCCGGTTCTTGCTGTCCTGGAGCTTGTGCTTCTTGATGTAGTCCCAGAGTTTCTTGGTGACCTGGGTCCGCGGCATGGCCTTTGAGCCGACGACATCCGCGAGCATGGCGTCCGGCGACATCGGCTTCATGAAGGCGGCGCTGGGTTTGCGACCTTTCTTTGCGGGCATCTGCTCCTCCACGGAATAGTGATGGGAACGGACCGGCAAAAACCGCGGAAACTCTACCACGGGTAGGCCCCGGCTGCTCCCCCGAGGTCAAGACCTCCTTTCCGCTGAGGGATCTCCACCTTCGGGAGCGGTCCGCGCCACGGCGGGGACCGCTCCCTCCTGGGAATTCCTCCGCGCCGCCGTGCCTCGCGGGCGGAGGGCGCCGCGCCAGAAACTGGAAATGGCTCAGATCCTAAAGCAGTTTCCATGCCATGCCGGCCAGCGCGCCGAAGGGGACGAGATAGTGGACCGGCAGGCGCAGGTGCCGCAGCAGGAGGAAAGAGACCGCTCCCGCCACCAGGGCGTATCCGTCGACGACCCCGGTCGCGGGAAGCAGCACCCGGCTGCCGAAGAACAGCGCCAGGTTGAGGATCACACCGACGACGGCGGAGGTCACGCCGACCAGCGCGGCCTGGACATGCCTGCTGTCCGCCAGCGCCTCGACGTAGGGCGCGCCGACGAAGATGAACATGAAGCACGGCAGGAAAGTGAAGTAGGTGGTGACGAGGGCGCCGAGGACGCCGTTCAACAGGGGATCGAAGGGACCGGGATGGTTCCAGGCGCCCAGGAAACCGACGTACTGCGTGACCATGATCAAAGGCCCCGGGGTCGATTCGGCCAGGGCAAGCCCCTGCACCATCCGGTCGGCGCCCAGCCACGCGAAGCGGTTCACGGCCATGTCGGCGATGTAGGCGAGGACGGCGTACGCCCCGCCGAAGGTGACGAACGCCGCCTGGGTGAAGAACAGGGCCTGCCGCACCAGGACGTCCGTACCGCCGCGCGCCATCAGGAGCCCCAGCACCGGGGCCGCCCACAGGACGAAGAACACTGCGCCGATCCGCGCCGCGCG
>JACQNT010000236.1 GCA_016202915.1 Acidobacteriota bacterium | reverse complement strand
TCGGAGGACCGGCCCCTGTTCTCCGAAGGCCCGGGCACCGACGACGCTCCCGTCCAGTACTCGCAGGATCCTTCATCGGCGCCGAGCGGGGCGCTCCTCCTCGGCCCTCCGGAAGCGGCGCCCGGGACGGCTGCCGGGTCCCCGCCGCACCGGAAGCGGCGCCGCCGCCGGCGGCGGCGCGGGCGCGGCGGCCGCCAGCCTCTCCCAGGCACGGCGGGCCACGGGCCGTCCGGAGAGGCCCCGGCCAAACCGGCGCCATCGGCCGCCTGGCGCGAGGCGGCTCACCAGGCGCAGGTGGAAGAGATCACCCGGCCGGCATTCAACCCCACGACCGCCGGAGCCGTCGCCGAGGCGCCCGCCTCCGGGCCACGGACGGAGGCGGAGGAGAAGAAGCCGAGGCGCCGATGGTGGCGGAGGTCGGTCAGAGGGTGAGCGCTCCCTCGCCGGGCGGGCCGGCAGGGGCCTCTCCAGCGGAGGTCGGTTGACCCTGCGCCTCCTGGGCTGCGAAGCCTGTGCCTCCTGCGACAAGGTCCGCCTGTCCCTCGGGAGGATGGCCCTCGACTGCGAGAGGGTCGCCGTCGCTCACGAAGATCGCCGCGCGATCGAGAGGATCTCGGGACAACCGCTCGCCCCGGTCCTCTGCGACGAGGACCGCGTCGTCCCGGACTCCACCCGCATCCTGCGCTACGTGGTCGCCCGCTACGGCGAGCGCGGCCTGCTGCCGGCGGGACCGGCGGAGCAGGCGCTCGCCTGGATCGTGGAGGACTATGCCGACGAGGTCCTGGGCCCCCTGGTGCGCGCCGTTCTCGAGGGCCGCTCCGCCTCGGGGGAAGCCCCGGCCGGGCGCGACCGCAAGGAGGTCGACAAGCACCTCGAGACGCAGTTCCGCAACCTGGAGCAGCTCCTCTCCGCGCGGGGTTTCATGCTCGGCACGGCCCCCTGCCTGGCCGACATCGCCGTCTTCGCGTTCCTCAGGCACCTGGTGCGGCAGGGCGGGAGCGAGGTCTCGGCGGGTTTCCCCCACCTGAAGGCCTGGTACGCGCGGATGGACGCGCTCGGCTGAGGGGCGCGTCCCGTATCAGGCGGCGAGCACCACCTCGAAGAACCCTTCGATAGCCTCGATGAAGCGGGAGACCGAATCCAGGCTGTTGATCTCCTGCCTGAGCGCCCGGCCGTCGGGCAGGCCGTGCGTGTACCAGCCGGTGAAGGTCCGGATCTTGTGCAGGGCGAGACGTTCGTCCTCGCGCTCCTTCAATAGATTGAAGTGGTGGAGGATCAGGTCGCGCCTCTCCGCGATCGATGGCTCGAGGGGCGCTCTGCCGGCACGGAGCGCGGCGATCTGCCGGAACAGCCAGGGGTTCTTGACGGCCGCCCGGCCGATCATCACGCCGTCGCACCCGGTCGAGCGCCAGAGCGCGAGGGCGTCCTGCGCCGTCTCGACGTCGCCGTTGCCGCTCACGGGGATCCCCAGGCTCTCCTTCAGCCGGCGGACGCGATCCCAGTCGGCCCTGCCGCTGAACATCTGCCGCGCAGTGCGCGCGTGCAGCGCCACGGCGTCGATCCCTTCCGCTTCGCAGATCGCTCCCAGCTCCAGGTAGTTGGCCCGGGCATCATCCAGGCCGACCCGGAACTTCACGGTCACCGGGATGCTCACCCGGCGGCGCACCGTCCGGATGATGTCGCGTGCCAGGCCCAGGTCGCCCATCAGCGCCGCCCCGGCGCACCCCTTCAGGACCTTGTTGGCCGGGCAGCCCATGTTGATGTCCACGACGTCGGCGCCGAGCGCCTGCACGAACTCGGCCGCGTCCGCCATCCGGTCGGGGCGGCTGCCGTAGATCTGGATCGCCAGCGGCCGCTCCTCCTCCGAGAAGCGCATCATGTCCCTGGTCCGCTCGTTGCCCCGGGTGATCGCCTCCGAGGAGATGAACTCCATCGTCACCAGTCCCACGCCGCCGATCCGCTTCAGGATGAGCCTGAAGTACCGGTCGGTGATCCCGGCCATGGGGGCGAGGATCAGGGGCTGGTCGAGAGCGACGCTGCCGATGCGCATGACGGCCGCTATTCTCTCACGGCGCGCCCGGCGCGCGACTTCTTAAATGACGAGCGCCCCGTCCCGTCTCCGGGAGGGGCGCTCCTCGTTGCGTCGGAAGCTCGTCTTCGGGACTTACTGCGGCTCGCTCGGGCTTTTCCCCGGAGGAAGAATCGCCTTGCAGAATTTGGCACAACGCGTGCCCACGCCCGCACACTCCTCGAGCTTGGGTTCACCCTCGAGAGGACAACCGAAGTGCACCTTGCAGCAATCCACGCACTGCCCGCGGTTCTGTTCGTTCAGGCAATCGGGCGGCAGATCGGACGCCGGCACCGTGGAAGCGGCGGAGCTGGCGCTCAACGAAACGCCCGTGATCAACTGGTCGGCCTTGGCGGCGCTGAGTTCGCTGTCCGCCCTGCCGGGGGCCACCTTGACACCCAGGTCCCGGAGGATGCTGGCCGCGCGCTCTTCGGTCAGGGCGGCGTTCAGGTCCTTGCCGAGATCGACGCCCAGCGTGCGCAGTGACTCCGCCGCCGCCTTCTGGTCGGCCGCGACCTTCCCGAGCGCAGCGTTCACCTTGACGGCGAACTCGCCCACGCTCGGCGCCTTGGCCGACTTCTCCGGTGCCGCGAACGCGGCCGCGGTCAGGGCGACGCTCACCGCCAGGACCAGTAAAGACTTCTTCATCATTGGGCTCCCTCCCTCACGTGGGTACTCAGCGCCTATTTTCTGTATGAGGCCAGGCAAACAGAACCCCGGGCACTCGCGGAAAGCCACTTTGGCCGAAAAGGCCAGCGAAATCTACGACCATTCACGAGAGCAGTCAAGCAAAAGATTCGGGCAGCAAGGAGGGAGAAAGCGGCCTCTCAGGCCCCCTTTTTCGAATCGCGGATATTGAGTCGCCACGGTAATTCTTTCCACAAGACAATATCTGGCTCGGGCCATACGCTTCCGACCGCCGCAACTCGGGCGGAGTCAGGGAAGGGGCTCCGACGGGCTCTCCTTCTGAACCTGGAAGCAGAACTTCGCGCAGGAACTCGTTCTGAACCCCAGGTCCTTGCAGCAGTCTACGCACTTCCCGTGGTTTGGCTCGTCCCGGCATTGCTCGGGGAGGCCGCCGGGGGGAGGAGGCGGCGCCGCCGGCCGGGTGGACTGCTGGTTGAAGAGACCATCCTGGGAGCCGAGGGTGATCTCGACCTGCCGCACGAGAGCGACACCCTCCTCCTGCGAGAGAGGATCCGGCCGGGATCGCGCGTGATCGCGTCGATCCCCATAGCCCGCAGCAGGGAGACGGCGGTACCTTCGGTGAGGCGGGCCTTGGGCTGTCCCGCCGCAGCGCGGGCGAGGCGGCTCTCCATCGGCGCCCTCTGCGCCGGGGCGGTATGGGCACGTTCGACGACCCGGGCAAGGTCCCGCGCCAGGTCCCCCACCGTGGGCCTTGCCACGGCAGAAGCCCGGTCCTCCGCGGCCGGCGGCATGGTCAGGCCCGCTGTGACAATCACAGGTGCAAGAATGGCTCTCCACCCTCTCATCATCAGCCTTTGACCTCCAGGTCCGTGTTTTTGCAGGTTCGGAGCCGAGGAATTCAGAGGTTCGCCATCCATGTACGTTCAGCGGGGGGTGTTGTCAAGAATTTTAGCCCCCCAAGCACATTCTTTGGAGATCATGGAGGAACCTCCCCGTTTCCCTCTCTCCGGATGGTGCGACCACCGCCGCGGAGTTCCCATCGCCCGCGGAACCGAAACTGCTTGACAAGCAGCGCTTTGGACGTAAGTAAAGCGCGAACCCCGGAAGCAGTGCTGCATCTGTCCCGGCATGGGGAGGAGTCGTGACCGAAGCGCCTGGAGGGAGGCGTGGTGGTTGCGCTGAATCGGGCGCGTGCCACCGCGCACCACTTCCCGTCCGGCGGGTCGCGGCGCGCTAGATGGGCGTACAAGGCCGCGGTCGCCTCAGCAGGGTTCTCAGCGGAACTGTCGCACTCCTGGTCCTGGCGGTGGTGGCGCGGCTCGTCCTGGCCGCTGGCACTCTCACTCTCTACGTCGACGACGACAGCGCCTGCGCCTCCGGGTGCGGCAGCGCCGCCGCCCCGCACCGGACGATCGCCGCCGCCATCACCGACGCCAACAACCGGATCGTCGCCGGCGAGGCCGCCACGGTCATCATCCAGGTGGCGGCGGGGCTCTATCCCGAGCGCATCCTGATCGTCCCCAACGTCCACGTGCGCTGCGCCTCTCCCGCCACCACCACCATCGACGCCAGCGGTCTGGGCCGCAGCGCGGTGATCTTCGCCTCCGGGGGGACCGGGCGGCCGCGGCGGGACTTCTCCATCGACGGCTGCCGGATCACGGGGGGGATGGGGGAGAACAGG
>JACQNT010000230.1 GCA_016202915.1 Acidobacteriota bacterium | reverse complement strand
TCCTAGCATTCTCTCACGGAGCGGATCAAGTTGGTCGGGCGGGGAACTCGAAGGGGCCCAACGACTTCGGCCGGAGCGCCCGTTGCCGGGCCGAAAGCGCGCGTGCTAGAATGCGCCCTCCCGACAAGGGCGCGCCAGCGCGCGCGATCCCGGTGGGGTGACGATGGACTGGAGCCTGCTCCTGCTGCGGGTCGCCCTCATCTTCTACTGCCTCGGTTTCGTCAACAGCCTTGTTCCGGTGCTTGGCGGCGGACGGAGAACGCTGCGCCTGACGCCGTGGATCGCCTCCCTGGGCGCCCTCACCCACACGGGGGCGCTGGTGGCCCTGGGCCTGCGTCTGCAGCGCTGTCCCCTCGAGACGCTCCCCGAGGTCCTGTCGGTCCTCGGCTGGGCCGCGGTCCCCATCTACCTGTTCGCCCACTGGCGCTACGGCCTCGAGGTGCTGCACGTCATCATCCTGCCGCTGGTGCTCGTGGTCCTGTTCGTCGCGAACCTGCTGCCGCGGCCGCTCGTCCCGGTGGCCCCCGCGCTCGCCCCCGCGCTGCTGCGTTTCCACCTCACGGTGATCGCCCTGGCCGTGGCGGCGCTGTTCCTCTCGTTCGCGGCGAGCCTGGTGTACGTCCTGATCGATCGCGCCCTGAAGTCGAAGCGCCCGGCGCGGTTCTTCCTGCGCCTGCCGTCACTGGAGCGCTGCGACAGCGTGGGGCGGATGTCGCTCCTGTGGGCCTTCCCGCTCCTGACGCTCGGGATCATCACCGGGGCGATCGCCAGCGCCGCCCTCGGGAACGCCGTCTGGGCCTGGCGTCCGAGGGAGACCCTGGCGGTCCTGGCGTGGGTGATCCTGGGGGTCGTGGTGGTGGCGCGCCTGGGGTGGGGCTGGCGCGGCCGCAACGCCGCCCTCCTCACCATCGTCGGGTTCAGCGCCGTCCTCCTCAGGATGCTGGGGGTTTACTGACGCCATGGCGATCCTGGTGTACGGCATGAACCACGCAAGCGCCCCCCTCGCGGTGCGCGAGAAGGCCGCCTTCCTGCCGGAGGAGACGGCCCCCGCCGCAGGGCGCCTGGCGGGCGCAGCGGGCGTGGAGGAGGCGTTGATTCTTTCCACGTGCAACCGGACCGAGCTGCTGGTCAGCGCGGAGGCGGGAGGGGCGGAAGGGACGCTGAAGGAGTTCCTCGCGGCGGAGCGCCGCGTCACCCGCCCGGAGCTGGAGACGCATTGCTATCTGAGGTCGGGACGGGACGCGGTGCGGCACGTCTTCCGCACCGCCTCCTCCCTCGACTCGCTGGTCGTGGGGGAGGCGCAGATCCTCGGCCAGGTCAAGGAGGCCTACTCCGCTGCGCTCCTGGCTGGCGCGGTGGGGACGGCCCTCGAGGGCCTGATGCAGCGCTGCTTCGCCGTGGCCAGGAAGGTCCGCGCGGAGACCGGGCTCGGCCGGAGCCCCGTGTCGGTCGGCTCCGTGGCCGCCGGCCTGGCGCGCGACATGTTCGGCGATCTCGACCGCCACACGGTGATGATCCTCGGGGCCGGGGAGATGGCGCGGCTGACGGCCCGGCACTTGATCGGCGGGGGAGTCCGCGAGGTCGTCGTCGCCAACCGCTCGTTCGAGCGGGGGGACGAGCTGGCGCGCCAGCTCGGAGGCAGGGCGATCCCCTTCGCCCGGATGCTGGAGGAGATGGAGAGGGTCGACATCGTGATCGCCTCCACCGCGGCGCCGCACCACGTCGTCCGGTTCGAGGACGCGCAGGGGCTGAGCCGGGCCCGCCGCGGCCGGCCCCTCTTCTTCATCGACATCGCGGTGCCGCGCGACATCGATCCGCGTATCCACAGGATCGACAACATCTACCTCTACGACATCGACGACCTGCTGGGAGTGGTGCGCGCCGGCCTGGATGGTCGCCGCCAGGAGAGCGCCGCCGCCGAGACGATCGTCGAGCACGAGGTCGAGGCCTACCTCGCCTGGCTGAACGCCCTCGCCGTGGCGCCGACGATCGTGGATCTGCGCCGCCGGATGCACGACATCGGCGCGGAGGAGCTGACCCGACTCCGCGGACGGCTCGGCCCCCTCAGCCCGGAGCAGCAGAGCGTCCTCGGCGAGCTGGTCACCTCCCTCATCAACAAGTTCCTGCACCCTCCGACCGTGGCCCTGAAGCGCGCCGCTGCCCGGGGGAGCGGCCTGCGGGTAAGGCTCCTGCGCGAGCTCTTCGGCCTCGATGCCGGGCGCGGCGCGGTCGCGGACCACGAGGACGGCGGCCGCGCCGGGGCCGAGGATGAGACCGAGGCTCAGCCCCGGGACGGGGCGATCCCGGCCGGGCGCCCGGCGCGGAAGGGCCGGTGAGGCCGCCGCGGGATCTGGTGATCGGCAGCCGCGGCAGCCGGCTGGCGCTCCGGCAGGCGGTCTGGGTCAAGGACCGGATCGAGGCGGCGGGCCGCCAGGCCCGCATCGAAATCATCCGGACCTCGGGTGACCGGTTTGCGGCGCGCCCCCTCGCCGCCATGGGCGGCAAGGGCGTCTTCGTCAAGGAGATTGAAGACGCTCTTCTGGCGGGGACAATCGACCTGGCGGTGCACTCCTTCAAGGACCTGCCCACGTCCCAGCCTGAAGGACTGACGATCGCCTGCGTTCCGGAGCGGGAAGACCCGCGCGACATGCTGCTCGCGCCCGGCGCGCCGACCCCAGCGGATCTGCCGCCGGGAGCGGTGATCGGCACCGGCAGCCCGCGGCGCTCCTGCCAGATGCTCGCCCTCCGCCCCGACCTTCAGGTGAGAGACCTGCGCGGCAACGTCGACACGCGGATCGCCAGGCTCGGGCGCGGCGACTACGACGCCATCCTCCTGGCGGTCGCGGGGGTGCGCCGCCTCGGCATCCGGGTCGAGGGAACGGTGCTGGACTTCGACCAGATGGTCCCGGCCGTCGGCCAGGGCGCGATGGCGGTGGAGACCCGGGCGAGGGACGAGGATCTGATCGCTTTTTTCGCCTCTCTGCAGCACGCCGCGACCGCCGCCGCGGTGTCCGCGGAGCGCGCCTTCCTGCGCGCGCTGGGTGGCGGCTGCCAGGCCCCCATCGCCGCCATCGGCGAGATCCGGGGCGGGCGCCTGCGCCTGCGCGGCGTGGTCGCCGACGTGGCAGGAAGCCGGCTGCTGCGGGAGGCGAGGGAAGGGCCGGCGGGGGACAGCGAGGGGATCGGCGCGGCGCTGGCGCAGGCGCTCCTCGATCGCGGCGCGGCCGATCTGGTGCGACGCTTTTCCGCGCCTCTTCCCGAGGGGCCCTGATGCCCGCCGGCAGGCGCCCGGGCAAGGTCTACCTCGTGGGAGCCGGCCCCGGCGACCCGGACCTGATCACCGTGCGCGGGCGCGACCTTCTGTCCCGGGCCGACGTGGTGATCCATGATGCCCTGGTGTCGCCGGCGTTGCTGCGTGCGGCGCGGGCGGACGTCGAGCGCATCGACGCGGGCAAGAAGCCGGGAGCGCGGCGGGACACGCAGTCCGCCGTCAACCGAATGATGATCGCCCGGGCGCGCAGCGGCCGGAGGGTGGTCCGCCTCAAGGGGGGGGACCCGTGCCTCTTCGGCCGCGCCGGCGAGGAGGCGGAGGCGCTCGCCCGCGCCGGGGTCCCGTTCGAGGTGGTCCCCGGCGTGACTGCCGCGCTCGGCGCCGCGGCCGCGGCCGGGATCCCGCTGACGCACCGCCGCCTCGCCTCCTCCGTCGTCCTGGCCACCGGGCACGAGGACCCGGCGAAGCCGCCGGGATCGATCGACTGGAAGGCCCTGGTGGGGGCCGGCACGCTCGTCCTCTACATGGGGGTGAAGCGCCTGGAGGGGATCGTCTCCCGCCTTCTCGCGGCCGGGTTGGATCCCGGGACGCCGGTGGCCCTGGTGCGCTGGGCGACGCGGCCGGACCAGCAGGTGGTCACCGCCCCCCTGAGGACGATCGCCGTGCGTGCCCGTTTGGCGGGGATCAGGCCGCCGGCGGTCCTGATCGCCGGCCGGGTGGTCCGCCTGCGGCGGAGACTGGATTGGGCGGGGCGGCGGCCTCTCTCCGGCAGGACGATCGTCGTGACCCGGGCGAAGGATCAGGCCCGGTTCCTGTCGGATCTCCTGAAGGAGGACGGGGCCAGGGTCCTGGAGGCGCCCGCCATCCGCCTGGCGCCGCCCCTCTCCTGGGCCCCTCTCGATGCCGCCCTGCGCCGCCTGGAGACCTACCGGCTCATCATCTTTACCAGCGCCAACGGGGTGGAGCGCTTCTTCGCGCGGCTGCCTGAGAAAGGGATCGACGTGCGCGATCTCAAGGGGATCGAGATCGTCGCCATCGGTCCGGCGACCGCGGCGGCCGTCACGACGCGCGGCCTCCGGGTGGCGGCGGTCCCCGCCGAGTACCGCGCGGAAGGGATCTTGAAGACGCTGCGCGCCATGGAGGTCGGGCGCGTCCTCATTCCGCGGGCCGCCGCCGCGCGGGACGTCCTGCCCAGGGTTCTGAGGGAGCGCGGGGCGCCGGTCGATGTCGTCCCCGTCTACCGTGCCCTGCCGGCCCGGGAGGGTATGAAGGAGGTGTCCGCCGCCCTGCGC
>JACQNT010000243.1 GCA_016202915.1 Acidobacteriota bacterium | reverse complement strand
TCCTCGCCGCGGTGGAAGCGGTGCGAGGTGATGAACGTCCAGCGGCCCCCCTCGCGCGGGTCGCTGACGCCGCGGAAGGACAGGAAGTCGTAGTCCCCGTGGTACCGGTCGAAGCCGGCGCCGACCTGCAGCTGGTCCCGGTCTCCCGGGACGTTGTCGGGGATGACCCGGATGGCGCGCAGCGATCCGGCCGCGACGAAGCCATTGCGCAGCACCTGCTCGGTGTTGAACTGCAGGACGTGATCGAAGCCGTCGCGGAACCGGTACAGCCCCCCGTACGTGGAGCGCCGGCGGTCGCGCACGTACCCGCCGATCTCCGCGCCATCGGTGAACTCCCCGGACCAGACCTGGACGTAGGCCTGCCGGTACGACACGAAGGCCGAGAAGTCCTCGAACTCGCGGCCGTCCGAATCCTTCAGGTGCTCCCAGGTCAGGATCGCCTTCCCGCGCTTGCCGGCGGGGGGGCGCTTCCGGGCTTGCGGCGCCGCCGCCTTGCGGCCCTCTTCCTCGGGCCGCGGCGCCTGGGCGGACGCCGGGACGGCGGCCCCCAGCGCGACGGCCAGGAGGGCCGCCGCGGCGCGGCCGAGGCCCCTTCCCAGGGGCGCCCGATTCAAGGACGCGCGGGCTGGCTCCATCGCCGGTCCTTCTCCGTCTTGCGGCGCATCTCCCCGGTCACGAAGCGCTTGTATAGCCACACGAACCAGGCCACGACGCGCATCACCGCGTTGCAGAACCCGAACAGGGGGTAGAGCGCCAGCACGAGATACTTGTAGCCGCTGTCGATCTTCCGCTGGATGGTGAAGAACGGGTAGGTCTCGAGGAGCAGGTACAGGATGTAGATGAGGGCCATCTCGTCCCACATGCGCCGGTAGAGGATCATCAGCAGCGACCAGAAGCGCAGCGGCTCGAAGAGGACCACGAACACGTTGTAGGCCATCTCGTAGCGCAGCCGCCAGGGCGACCCGCGCCTGAACAGCAGCCTGAAGTACGAGAAGAACATGTGGTAGTGGGCCGGGTACCAGCCGAGCAGCCTCTGGCGCGTCAGGGAGCGCACGTCGTCCGGCACCACCGTCCACACCGGCTCGTCCACGAACACGACGTTGCCGTCGTTCAGCAGCTCGATGATCGTCCTCTGCAGGTCCTCGCCCTGGAAGACGCCGGTGTGCCGGTGGTGGAACGCCTGCAGGCGCTCCTTCTTGAACAGCCCGATCGCCCCGGAGATGCAGCTGATGCTGGCCGTCCCGTCCTGGAAGCGGCGTCCGATCTCCATCGACTTGCAGTACTCGTAGCGCTGCAGGGAGGCGACCGGGCCCGACCCCCTGGGGCCATACCGATCGCGCCGATCGGGGATGACGTTGAAGGCGACTGCGTCGTAGTGGTCGAGGAGCGAGGTCGGGATCCGGGCGTTGCCGATCCGCGTGTCGTCGTCGAGGAGGAGCACGTAGGGGGTGCCCACGCGGAAGACGCCGAAGTTGATCGCCGACACCTTGCCCATGTTGGGGATGCTGAAGAAGCGCACCCCGAGCTCCTTCAGCACCCCCGGGGTGCCGTCGGTCGATCCGTCGTCGATGACCAGGACCTGGCCGGGCGGCAGGCCGGCGCGGATCAGGTCGCCCACGGTCTCGCGGATGACCTTCGCGCCGTTGTGCGTCGGGATGAGGGCCGTCACCTTCGAGAGGTCGGAGGAGAAGGAGCGCCGCACCGGGCGGTTCCAGATCTCGACGAAGATCTTGATCGCGTCGAAGAGGACGAAGAGGGCGATGATGTAGAAGTAGGTCGAGAGCTCGGCGGGCGTCATTCTGGTGACTGGTCCGATCTGCCGGATCTGGGCACGAAGGACCTCGGGACCGCCTGCGCCTTCCCGCGTCGGCCCCCGTCCGGTCCGTCCGGAGGGGTGGCGGGATCGATATTCCCCTCAAATATTATGGGTGAGACCCTGGGAGGCAAGCCGCCCGGCGGGCCCCGGCCTCCACGGGCGACCGGAGATTTCCGAAACGCCCCCGAGCACGATAACGTAATATCGCCGCTGCGGAGGATCCGCCATGAGCCTGGAACAGGGGCTCGACACAGGGCGCATCGTACTCGATGGCCTCGACGTCCTCAAGCAGAAGGACGAGGTGCGGCGGATCCTGCGCATCCGCGAGGCGGCGCCGCCATCGATCCCTTCGACATGCTCATCGACAGGAACCCCGGGAACAATCTGACCCGCTTGCCGGCCGCCGCGGGGTCCGGTTGACGCCCGCGCGCCGTCGGCCCTAGATTGCGCCCCATGGCCCGCACCGTCCTGATCGTCACCGACCGGCTGCCGGTGACTCTCGGCCTCGCGCAGGCGATGCTGAAGTTCGGCTACCAGATCATGACGGCCCGCCCCGAGGCGGATGATCTCGATCGCGCATTGCAGTCGCAACCCAACCTGGTGCTCCTCTGCCCCCCGGCGGAGCCACCCCAGGAAAGCGCCTGCCTGGGGCTGGTCAAGTCCCGGTTCCTGGGGAAGGGCATCCCGCTGCTGGTCTGCGTGGCGACGCCCGATGCGGCCACGCGGGTCCGCGAACACCTGGGGGCGGTCGAGGTGGCGGCGGGGACCCCCCTGCGCCTCAACGAGCTCTATGCGCGGCTGCAGGCGCTCCTCGACCTGGCGAACCGCCGGGAGCTGCGCATCAGCACCGAGCTGGTCGTGGCGCACCGGGAGGTGGGGGTCTACACCGAAGACTTCTTCTACTACGACACGATCCGGTCGCTCTCGCTCGGAGGGTGCTTCATCCAGACCGAGGCCCTCTATCCGATCGGGACCGAGATCGAGATGGTGTTCTGCGTCGGCAGCGCCTCGCGCAGCATCAAGGCTCGGGGAAAAGTCCGCCATCATGGACAGGGAGGCGGCGCCCAAGGGATGGGGATCGAGTTCCAGGCGGTCTCGAGCACCGATTGCGGCGCCCTGGAGTCGTTCCTGCTGAGCCACCTGGGCACGCCCGGCCTCCCATCCAGGCTCTGAGAAAAGTCGCCCCCGCGGACGAATATCCTCGGACGGCATCTTGACGAACGAAGGCGGCTGCCGCTAGACTGCCCTCGATCGGTACCCCCGACCCTGTAGAAACATGAGTCCCCCGCGGGAGCGGGAACCTCCGCTCTCCCTCCCCGGGATGGCGTACGCCCCTGGCGACCTGAGCATGCACACGTCCGTTTCCAGCCTCTGAGACGAGTGAGGAGTTCCATGGTCCGCCCGAACAGGAACCGAATGCGCGCTTCCCACGGCCTCAGTCAGCTCGGGGTCTTTCTCGGGCTGCCTCTGGCCGTCCTCGTGCTGTTCATCGTCCCGAGCGCCGGCACCTCGCCGGAGCCGCAGGACGTCGGAAGCACCAGCGTCGGCCCGGACCGCACCTTCGAGATCCCCGGCGTCTCCGTGACCCTGGAGGAGATGGAGCGGTTCGATGCGGCGCTCGTCGAGCGCCAGCCGTGGGTGATACCGTTCCTGAGCGTCCCCGGACCCCTGCCTCTCCCCGGCTCGGAGCAGTCGATCCAGGACGCGGCGCCACAGGAATCGGCGCCCGGAAGCGAGCGGAGCCTCCAGGAGCCACCGGGCCTCCCCACCGTATTGGAGGAGGCCCAGGACATCGAGCCCTCTCCGGCCCCCGAGCCTGCGGCTCCCCCCCTCCTCAGCAATTTCGCCGGGATGCTCGACAACAACACGTCCATCCCCCCGGACACGCACGGCGCGGCCGGCCCGTCCCATCTGGTGAGCATCCTCAACCGCGGCTTCGCCATCTTCAATAAGTCGACCGGCGCAATCATCTCCGGTCCGATCTCGCTCCAGGCGTTCTGGGCGGCACTGGGCACCGGCGATAACGACCCCGCCCGCGAGCCGTTCGATCCCAAGGTCCTCTACGACCAGTACTCGGCACGCTTCATCGTGGTCAGCGACGGCGGGGTGTCCAGGCCCCCCCGTCCCCCGCTCCCCTCCTGGGTCCTGGTGGCCATATCCAACTCCTCCGATCCGACGATGGGATTCACGCTCTTCGCCATCGACGCCGACGTCACCTCCCCCGGGCAGTGGGCCGACTACCCCGGGCTCGGTGTGGACTCGATCGCGGTGTACGTGACGAACAACATGTTCGATCGCGCCAGCCCGCCTGCCTTCCAGGGGACCAAGTACTGGGTCGTCAACAAGGCGTCGCTCCTCTCGGGCGGCCCGCTGGTGGTGAGCGAGTTCACGCGCCCCAATACTTTTGGAGGCACCTGGCAGCCGACGCACGCCTTCGGACCGACTTCGGCGACCTACCTGATCGACGAGGGGTGGTTTTTAGCCGGGCCCCCGCAGAGGAATTTCGTCCGCATCCAGGATTTCACGTTTCCGTCCGGCTCCCCCGTCCTCACCGACAGAGGTTTCATCGAAGTGGCCAGCTACGGATTCAATGTTGCCGGCGCCCCCCAGCCGGGTTGCTCCCAGACGATCGACACGGGGAGCACGCGTCTGCTGAACGCCGTGTTGCGGAACGGCAGGCTCTGGACGACCCACAACGTCGATGACCTGGCCGACGCCACCGCCGGGAAAACCGTCGTGGCGTGGTACGAGATCAACCCGGGCCTGGCGAACGGCAGCGGCACCAACGGGCCCGTGCAGCAGGGGCGGGTTGGCGATCCTTCGCGCTGGTACTACTACCCCTCGATCGCCGTGAACGCGGACGGCTGCGCCGCGCTCGGCTTCTCGGGGTCCGACGCATCGACCTTCGCCAGCGGCTACTACACGTCGCGCAAGCCGACCGATCCGGCCGGGACGATGGAGCCGGTCGGCCTGCTCAAGGCGGGCGTGGCGTCGTACTACAAGGATTTCGGGGCCGGCAGCAACCGCTGGGGAGACTACAGCGCCACGAGCATCGACCCCGTGGACGACAGGACGTTCTGGACGATTCAGGAGTACGCCGAAACGCAGGTCGGCGGCGCCTGCCCGACGGTCGACACGGGGCGCTGGGGGACGTGGTGGGGCAGGTTCAGGTGCCAGGCCGGGTGCACGACAAACGTCGAGTGCAGCGACGGCCTGTTCTGCAACGGCGCCGAGACCTGCGACCTGGGGAGCGGGACCTGCGTGGCGGGGACGCCCCCAAACTGCAACGACTCGAATCCCTGTACCCTCGACGCCTGCGACGAGGCCACTGATCTCTGCACGCACGTCCGCTCCAAGACCCTTTTGGGCACCGACGGCAGCGGCGGCAACCTGTACCGCATCGACACCGCCACCGGCGCCTCCAGCC
>JACQNT010000225.1 GCA_016202915.1 Acidobacteriota bacterium | reverse complement strand
GAACGGTTCCGGCGAGCGCCTGGCCGATCTCCTACGCGGATGTCCTCGCGGCGCGCGACCGGATCCGCCCGCACCTCCCTCCGACGCCGCTCCGATCCTACGCCCCGCTGGATGCCGCCGTGGGCGAGGGGATCCGGGTTCTGGTCAAGCACGAGAACCACAACCCCACCAACTCGTTCAAGGCGCGCAACGGCCTGTCGGTGATGACCGCGCTCGGGGCCGAGGAGAGGAGGCGGGGGGTGGTGGCGGCGGCCCGCGGCAACCACGGCCTGGGCGTGGCCTGGGCAGGAAAGCTCACGGGGACGCCGGTCACCATCTGCGTGCCGGTGGGGAACAACCCGGAGAAGAACGAGGCGGTGCGAGGGTACGGGGCGGCGCTCGTGGAGGAGGGACGCGACTACGACGAGTCGGTGGAGGTGGCGGCGCGCCTGGTGCGCGAGCGCGGGCTGCGGCTGGTGCACTCCACGAACGATCCCCTGGTGATCGCCGGCGCGGCCACGCTCACGCTCGAGATCCTGGAGGAGGAGCCGGGCCTGGAAGCCCTGGTGCTCGGCGTCGGCGGCGGCTCGCAGGCGGTCGGCGCGCTCACCGTGATCCGCGCCGTGAGGCCGGGGGTGCAGGTCTTCGGCGTGCAGGCGGAGCGCGCCTCGGCGATCCACGACTCCTGGCACGCCGGGCGGCCGATCGCCCGCCCCTCCGCCGACACCTTCGCCGACGGCCTCGCCACCCGCTGCGTGTACGACTTCACCTTCGCTCCGCTGCGCGAGGGGCTCGCCGGCTTCGTGACGGCGGGCGAAGCGGAGCTCGCGGGGGCGCTCCGAATCCTCCTGCGCACGACGCACAACCTGGCGGAAGGAGCGGGCGCCGCGGGCCTGGCGGGCCTGCTGAAGCTGCGCCCGGCCCTCGCCGGCCGGACGGTCGGCCTCGTGCTGTCCGGATCCAACATCGACGGGCCGACGCTGCGACGGGTGCTGAGCAAGGAGATCTGATGGACGCGGCGCTGCCCGTCCACCGCCTCCACTTCGCCTTCACCATCACCTACCACTACCTGTTCCCGCAGCTCACCATGGGCCTGGCGCTCCTGATCCTCGTGCTCAAGACGCTGGCGCTGCGCACCGGAGACGGGCACTACGACCGCGCCGCCCGCTTCTGGGCGCGGATCTTCGCGATCAACTTCACGATGGGCGTGGTCACCGGCATCCCGATGGAGTTCCAGTTCGGCACCAACTGGGCCCGCTTCGCCCGCGCGGCGGGCGGCGTCATCGGGCAGACCCTGGCGATGGAGGGGGTCTATTCCTTCTTCCTCGAGTCCAGCTTCCTGGGGCTCCTGCTCTTCGGCGAGAAGCGGCTGGGGCCGAGGGGGCACTGGGCCGCCGCCTTCCTGGTCTTCCTGGGATCCTGGCTCTCCGGCTTCTTCATCGTCGCCACCAACGCCTGGATGCAGCACCCGGTGGGATACGCGCTGGGATCGGACGGCGCCGTCGAGCTGCGGAGCTTCGTCGCGCTCCTGACCAACCCCTGGCTGCGCTGGCAGTACCCGCACACGATGATCGGCTCCGTCCTGACGGCATCGTGCGTCATGGCGGCCGTCGGGGCGTTCTACCTGATCACGCGGAACCACGAGGCGCACGGCCGGACCTGCGTGCGGCTGGGGGTCGTGGCGGGGTTCATCGCCTCCGTGCTCCTGCTGTTCCCCACCGGCGACCGGCAGGGGAAGCTGGTGGCCCGGCACCAGCCGGCGACGCTGGCCGCGATGGAGGGCCTGTTCCGCACGGAGAGGGGGGCGCCGATCGTCCTGGTCGGCCAGCCGGACATGGAGAGGATGCGGCTGGACAATCCGATCTACGTGCCGCGCATGCTGAGCATGTTCACCTACAACCACTGGCAGGCCGAGGTGAAGGGGCTCGACGCCTTCCCGCGATCCGAATGGCCGCAGAACGTGCCGCTCCTCTACTACGCCTACCACATCATGGTCGGGCTCGGGACGATCTTCATCGTGGTGCTGGGAGCGGCGGCCTGGCGGCTGCGGCGCGGCCGCCTGTTCTCCTCCCGCGGGATGCTCTGGGCCCTCATGCTCCTGGCTCCGTTCCCCTACATCGCCAACACCGCCGGATGGTTGACCGCCGAACTGGGGCGGCAGCCGTGGGTCATCCACGGCCTGATGCGCACGGCGGCCGGCAGCTCGGCCAACGTCTCGGCCGGCAACGCCCTGTTCACCCTGGTGGGCTTCGCCGGCCTGTACACGGTGCTCGGCATCCTCTTTCTGTTCCTCGTGGCCCGCGAGATCGAGCGCGGCCCGGAAGGATCCGCCGCCGATCACGGCGGCCCGGTCCGTGTCGGCGCCGGGCGCCGCGCGCGGGCCTGAGGGGGCCGCATGGAGACCCTGTGGTTCTGCCTCGTGGCCCTGATGCTCACCGTGTACGTGCTGCTCGACGGCTTCGACATCGGGGCGGGGATCCTCCACCTGGTGGTGGCGCGGACGGACGCGGAACGGCGGATCGTCCTGCGCACTATCGGCCCGGTGTGGGACGGCAACGAGGTCTGGCTGCTGGCCGCCGGCGGCACGCTGTACTTCGCCTACCCGGCGCTCTACGCCAGCGGGTTCAGCGGTTTCTACCTGCCGCTGATGATCGTGCTGTGGCTTTTGATCCTGCGCGGGATCGCCCTCGAGTTCCGCGGCCACCTCGACAGCCCGGCCTGGAATCCCCTGTGGGACGCCGTCTTCTCCGGATCGAGTGCCCTCCTGGCGATCTTCTTCGGGACGGCCCTGGGAAACGTCGTGCGCGGGGTGCCGCTCGATGCCTCGGGGTACTTCTTCGAGCCCCTCTGGACGAACTTCCGCCTGGGGCCGGAGGCCGGGATCATCGACTGGTTCACCATCATCGCCGGGCTGACGGCGTTCGCGGGCCTCGCCTGTCACGGCGGACACTGGGTGGCGCTCAAAACCGATGGCGCCTTGCGCGAGCGGGCGCTCCTGGCGGCCCGGCGCGCCTGGTGGGGCGCCGCCGTCTTGACCGTGGCGCTCACGATCGCGACCTTCGAGGTCCAGCCGCACGTCCCGGCGCGGCTCCGGGCGCACCCCTGGGGCTACGTCTTCCCCGCCCTGGCGATCGGCGGCCTGCTGGTGATGCGGATACCGGGGCGGCGCCGCGCCGACCGCAACCGCTTTCTGGCCTCCTGCGCCTACCTCTCGGGGATGATGGCGAGCGCCGCCTTCGGCCTCTATCCCTATGTCCTCCCGTCGAACGGCGAGCCCTCACTGGGGCTCACCGTCCACAACGCGGCGGCCTCCGGCTACGGGCTCAGGGTCGGCCTGGCTTGGTGGATTCCCGGCATCCTGCTTGCGGCGGCGTACTT
>JACQNT010000224.1 GCA_016202915.1 Acidobacteriota bacterium | reverse complement strand
GCCCACCGGCGCGGCGCTCCTCGGCTCTCCCTCGCCCGGCCGCGGCACATCAGCGGCCGCGGGCTCGGTCCGAGACGCCCCCGCGAGGCGGAGCGGCCGCCACCGGACCGTGGGGCCGGCTCACGCGGACCGGCGTGCCCCGCGAGGCAAAGGCGCCACACCCAGAAACGGGGGGATGCCTCAGCACAGCCCCTCGGCGTCCCGCCCGGCGCCCTCCGCCGCAAGGCAGGCCGCGCGCGGCTTGCGGGCCGGAGAAGGGGCCGGTATAATCAGCGCCCGTCGGCGCGAGGGGCGCGCGAGGTGGAGACGACATGATCCCGGCGACACAACTGCGGGCCGGAATGGCCATCCTGCACGAGGGGAACCTCTGCCGCGTCATGAGCGTGCAGCACATCACCCCGGGGAACTGGCGGGGGATGGTTCAGACCAAGCTGCGCAATCTCAAGTCCGGCAACAGCTTCGAATACAGGTTCCGCTCCGAGGACCGCGTCGAGAGGGCCGAGCTCGAGGAGCACGAGATGGAGTTCCTGTACGGCTCGGGCGACGAGTTTCACTTCATGAACACCGACACCTACGAGCAGGTCGCCATCCACAGCGACGACCTCGGAGACGCGGTCCGCTTCCTGACGCCCAACGTCAAAGTCATCGTCGAGCTCTACGAGCACCGCCCGGTCGGCGTCGAGCTGCCGGTCACGGTCGACCTGAAGGTGATGGAGACCGCCCCCGGGATGAAGGGGGCGAGCGCCTCGAACAGCGGCAAGCCGGCCACGCTCGAGACCGGGCTTCAGGTGGTCGTCCCCCAGTTCATCAACGTGGGGGACGTCGTGCGGATCGACACCGCCGAGGCGAAGTACCTGGAGCGGGCGAAGTAGGCACCCGTGAGCCGGGCCCGCCCTTGAGCCCTCCGGCGCGCCTCGCCCGCCTCGAGGCTGCCGGGGAGAGCCGGCCAGTCGCCGGCCTCCGCTGGCTGGTCCCCTGCGTCCCGTCCAAGATCGTCGGCGTCGGGCGCAACTACCGCGATCACGCCGCCGAGCTCGGTCACCTCGTCCCGGCCGCGCCGCTCCTGTTCCTGAAGCCGCCCTCCTCGATCCTGCCGCACGGCGGCCTCATCCGGCTGCCGGAGGAGAGCCGCCGCGTCGATTTCGAGGGGGAGCTGGCGGCGGTGATCGGTCGCACCGCCCGCGCCGTCCCGGAGGAGCGGGCCCTGGACCACGTCGGGATACACCTGCCTCAACGATGTCACCGCCGGGGACCTGCAGGCGTCGGACGTGCAGTTCACCCGCGCCAAGGGGTTTGACACGTTCTGCCCCGTGGGGCCCTGCGTCGCCCTCGGCCTCGACCCGGACGCCCTGGTCGTCGAGACCTTCGTCAACGGCGCCCTGCGGCAGTCGGCCCCCGCCTCCGGGATGATCTTCGGCGTGGCCCGCCTGGTGAGCTTCATCTCGCGCGTCATGACGCTCCTGCCGGGCGACCTGATCGCCACCGGCACCCAGGAGGGGGTGGGGCCGCTCAGGCCGTCCGACGAGGTGACCGTCGCGATCGAAGGGATCGGCCGCCTCACCAACCGGGTGCAGGGGCTATAATCCGCGCCGTCGTCCGCGCTGAGCCCGGCTGCGCCCCCGAGGGCGCGCGCCGCCCAAGGGGGTCAACATGGGACCGTTGCTCATCCTCCTGTTGCTCGTCCTGGCGGTCCTCGCCGCCTTCGTCGTCGCCTACAACGGCCTGGTCACGCTCCGGAACCAGGTCCGGAACGCCTGGCAGCAGATCGGCGTGCAGCTCAAGCGACGCCACGATCTCATCCCGAACCTGGTCGAGGTGGTCAAGGACTACATGGGGTACGAGCAGGAGACGCTCGAGAAGGTGATCCGGGCGCGCAACCAGGCGCTGACCGCCACGGGGGTGCAGGGGACGGCCGCCGCCGAGGGAGCGCTGACCGGCGCGCTGCGCTCCCTGTTCGCCGTGGTGGAGGCCTACCCGCAGCTCAAGGCCAACGAGAACGTCGCCCGGCTGCAGGAGGAGCTGACGTCCACCGAGAACCGCATCGCCTTCGCGCGGCAGTTCTACAACGACCTCGTGATGCGCTTCAACACCAGGATCCAGGTCGTCCCGACCAACGTCGTCGCCTCGCTGTTCGGGATCAAGGAGGAGGCCTACTTCGAGATCCCGGTCGCGGAGCAGGAGCCGGTCAAGGTCGACCTCCGCTGATCGCCGCGATGGACCGCGTCCCCTGTCCGAAGTGCGGCTACCGGAACCCCCCCTCGGCCTCCTACTGCACGCTCTGCCAGACCATCTTTGGGCGCGAGGGGCGCCCACCGCGGCCGCCCCGGCCGCCGGGCGCGCGCCGCGACTTCTACACCGAGCAGGCGGCAAACGCGCGGCGGTCGTGGGCCCTGGTCGGCGCGTTCGTCCTCCTGCTCGCCTCCGTCGGCTGGGCCTTCGGGGAGTTCTACGGCTTCGGCCCCGCGGGCGTCCTCACGGGGCTCGTCTTCGGGTCGATCGGCTCGCTCGCCGCCTTCTACCAGGGGGACCGGATGGTCCTGGCCGCGAGCGGCGCGCGGGAGGCGGCGCAGGCGGATCACCCGCAGCTACACAATCTCGTGGAAGAGATGTGCATCGCCTCCGGCCTCCGCAAGCCGCGGGTCTACGTCATCGACTCGGCCGCCCCGAACGCGTTCGCCACCGGCCGCGACCCCGATCACGCCGCGGTGGCGGTGACGCGCGGCCTGCTGGACAAGTTGAACCGCGAGGAGCTGCAGGGGGTGCTGGCGCACGAGATGAGCCACGTCCGCAACTTCGACGTGCGCTTCGCGACGCTCGTCGGGATCCTGGTCGGCACCGTCGCGCTTTTGTGCGATGTCTTCCTGCGCGCCCCCCGCGCCGGCTCCCGCCGCCGCCTCTCCGGCCGGGGGGGTGGGCCGGTCGTCTTGCTGGCGCTGGTGCTCGCCCTCGTCGCCCCGATCGCCTCGCGGATCATCCAGATGGCGATCTCGCGCAAGCGCGAGCTTCTGGCCGACGCGACCGCCGTGGAGCTGACGCGCAACCCCCTCGGCCTCGCCTCCGCCCTGCGCAAGATCGCCGCCGACCCCGGCGTGCTCGAGGTCGCCAACCGCGCCACCCAGCACATGTACATCGTCAACCCGGTGAAGGCGTTCGGGATGGACTCCTCGGCGCTGTTCAGCACCCACCCGCCGATTGAAGCGCGCGTCAGGATCCTCGAATCGATGGGGTGAGCGCTGCGGCGCGACGATCCCGACTCGACGCCGTACTGGATGTGGGTGCAGCCGGCGCGCCGCATCCAGGCCAGCCGCTCCTCGACCACGGCGTTGACGCGCGACTGGCAGTCCCACGGGAGATCGATCCGGGCCTCGATCAGGCCGCGGCAGAAATCACCGGCCGGTCCGGGCCGTCGATCGGTTCTCCCTGCGCCGCCGCGGGTGGGGAGGGCGCCCCGGGCCCTCCCGCCACGATCAGGGACGCCAAGCTCGCCTCGCGGGCCGGCGCCGCCAGGCGCATCGCCTCGTGGCGGTTGAAGGTGAAGGTGGAGACCCCGAACAACTCCGGCCGCTCCGCCTCCAGGAACCGCGCCGCCCGGATCCAGGACCTCTCGCTCATGTTCACGATGCGGGCGTCGTACCCCTCCCGCCGCAGCGCGCCGCAGATGTAGCCGAGCCCGAGGGGGGTGAAGCGCGAGTAGAACTCCATCTTCCCCAGGTCGTGACACGTGTGGGCCAGGAGGATCTTCATGCCCGCTTCGCCTTTCTGCCCGCGGCCGGCACCGCCAGGAGCCTCTGGATCTCGCGCGACAGGATCGCCAGCCGCTCGTCGCGGAGCAGCGGGAAGAAGGTCCGGGCGCGACGCAGGACGGCGCGCTCCAGGTCGCAGACGACCAGGTCCTCCTCCAGCATCTTCCCCTCGGCGATGACCCGGCCGAAGGGATCGACGACGCAGGAGCCGCCTCCGAAGTTCACGCCGTCCTCGAACCCGACCCGGTTGACGTAGGCGACGTAGATCGTCTGGAGCTGGGCGGTCACCTTCACGAGATCTCTCCAGGTGGCGTGGTTGACGAGCCCCTCCCGCGGGTCGATCCCCTCGGTGGGTGAGTTCGACAGCCCCAGGAGATAGTCGGCCCCGTCCTGCGCCAGGATCAGCGAGGACGAGAGATGCCAGAGGTCCTCGCACACCAGCATCCCCATCCGCCCCAACCGTGTGGGGAACGCCTGCAGTCGGTCCCCGGCGGCGAAATCACGCCCCTCGTCGAACATCCCGTAGGTGGGCAAGTAAACTTTACGATGCGCGTGGACGATCCGCCCGCCCGAAAGGAACAGGGCGCTGTTGTAATAGCGGTGCCCCGGGGTCTCCTCGACCAGGCCGACCACGATCGCCAGTCGGCGGCTCATCGCCAGGAGGGGCCGGAGCGCCGCCGCCTCGGCGGGCCGCACCGCCACCTCCGCCACCAGGTCCTGCAGGAGGTAGCCGGTCAGGCTGAGCTCCGGGAAGACCACGAGGTCCGCGCCCCGGCGGGACGCCTCCCGGATCCAGCGCAGGTGCATGGCGACGTTCGCCCGCAGGTCTCCCAGCACCGGCTCCACCTGAGCCAGAGAGATCCGCAGCCGGCCGCCCTCGGCGGTCGCCGCCGGTCTTCTCGCCGCCATCCGGACCCTTCCGCCCGCACCAAGTGGGGGCGACATCCTAGCACAGGCCAGGCGCCGCAAACAACGCAAGTGTCCGGTTTTCTTTACTTTGCCGGGTCCATCTGGTAGCATCAGCCGCCTCTGGAAGCAGGCGCGTGGACTTCCACCGGGGAGCGCGATGAACCGCAGGCCCGCAGTGGCCGGTCGCTTCTATCCGGCCGACCCGGAGACGCTCAGGAGCGATCTGCGGGACCTGACCGAGGGGCGGACGCCCCCTTCCGGGGCCGTGGCGCCGCAGGGGATCGCGCTCCTCGTCCCGCACGCCGGCTACATCTACTCGGGGCGCGTGGCGGCGAAGACTTACACCTCGGTGCGCCTCCCCGGGAGGATGGTGATGCTCTGTCCGAACCATACGGGCGCGGGGGAGGCGATCGCGGTGAACGACGAGGGCGCCTGGGAGACTCCTCTCGGCGCGGCGCCGATCGACGCGTCCCTGGCGGGGGAGATCCTGGCGCGCTGCGGGGCGGCCCGCGTCGATGCGGAGGCCCACCGGCGCGAGCATTCCCTGGAGGTCCAGATCCCGTTCCTGCAGTACCTGGCGGGGGAGTTCCGCTTCGTCCCGATCTGCGTCGGTACCATGCGCCTGCCGCTCCTCCTGGACCTCGGGCGCGCCGTGGCGGAGGCGATCGACGCGGCGCGCGAGGACGTGCTGCTGGTCATCAGCAGCGACATGTCGCACTACCTGCCCGCGCCGGTCGCCGAGGCGCAGGATCGGAAGGCGATTGACAGGGTCCTGGCGGTCGATCCCGAGGGGCTGCACCGGATCGTCCGGGAGGAGGACATCAGCATGTGCGGCGTCGCCCCCGCGGTGGCTGGTCTGGAGGCCGCCCGCCGCCGGGGGGCCCGTTCCGGACGCCTGGTCGCTTACGGCACCTCGGGGGAGACGAGCGGTGATTTCGACTCGGTCGTGGGGTACGCCGGGGTCGCGATCTCTTGAGGATCCGCCCCGGAGCGCGGCAGGATCCCGGACCGCGGCGGCCGTGAGGCGCCCCGCGGCGATCGCCGCCTGGATCGCCGTTCTCCTGCTGGTCCCCGGCGATCCCGGCGCCCGCCGGGGCACTCCCTCCATCCTCGCCGCGCCTCGGGACGAGGAGCCCGCGGAGAAGGGAACGCAGCCTCCGCCGCCGGAGACCCGGCCGCGGGAAAAGCCGCCCGGCCCGGAAGGCCAGCGCCGCCTGGTCAGCGAGGGGCAGGGGGCCAGGACCCTGGAGATCGCCGCCGGCCCCGGGTCCGTCCTCGGCAAGGACGAGCTGATCCTCAAGGAGTACGTCGACATCAAGTACGGCGACGTGCGGCTGCAGGCCGACTTCGTGCGCTACGTCGCGTCCACCAAGGAGGCCTCCGCCTCCGGGAACGCCGTCCTGGATCACGGGAGCGCGCGGATCACGGCCGAGAGCCTGACGTACAACCTCGAGACCGACACCGGGACCTTCTACAAGGCGCGCGGCTACGCCGAGCCGTCCTACTACTTCGAGGCGGAGCGCATCGAGAAGATCTCGGGGGACGAGCTGGTCCTCCACGACGCCACCTTCACCGCCTGCACCCAGCCGATCCCCTACTGGAGCTTCAAGGTGGGCCGCGGCCTGCTGCGCCTGGACGACTACGCCTACCTGCGCAACCTGTCGTTCAAGATCGGCCGCGTTCCCGTGTTCTTCACGCCGTATCTCGTCTGGCCGATCAAAACCGACCGCGCCTCCGGCCTCCTGTTCCCGGAGTTCGGCTTCTCGCGGCGCGGCGGCACGGTCATCAGCAACGCCCTCTACTGGGCGATGCGCGGTAACATGGACGCAACGTTCTACCTCGATTACCTCTCCCTGGCGGGCTACGGGACGGGCCTCGAATACCGCTACGTCCCGAACGACACCGGCCGGGGCCGCCTCGTCGGCTACTACATCCGGGACCAGATCGCCAAGGAGGAGCGGCGCGCCGGCGACGACGTCCCGGTGGACCGCTGGGTGATCAACTACGCCCACAACCAGGATCTCCTCTCCGGCTGGCGCCTGGTCACCAACGCCAACTTCCTCAGCGACTTCGACTACTACCTCGACTTCGAGCGCGACCTCAGGCTCTCCACCAACCCGCAGGCGCTCAGCAACCTGTTCCTGACCCGGAACTGGGGGTTCTACTCGCTGAATCTCAGGGGCGAGAGGCGCGAGCAGCTGGTGAACGTCCAGGTGCCGCCGGGAGTGGGGGATCCGTTCTCCCTGACGAGAGAGGAGACGATCGTGCGCTGGATCCGGCCGGAGATCGAGGTCCGCGGCCGGCGCCAGCGCCTCGGCAACAGTCCCTTCTTCCTGACCCTGGAGTCGTCGGCGAACAGCTTCCGGACGGGACAGGAGGGCGGCGATTACGGGAGGTTCGACGCCTTCCCGGTGTTCTCCTCGCAGCTGTCGCCCGTGCCGTGGTTCGATCTGGACGCCAGCGTGGGGTACAGGGACACCTATTATTCAAAAACCCTGACGGCCGACCTGGGATGCGACAACCGTCCGAACACGGGGGATTTCGGAGAGGGGAACGGGATCGTTGACAGCGAGAGGGACCTCGACTTCGACGGGGTCTTCGACGCCGCGGAAGATCTCGGCTGTGACGGGGTCGCCGGCCCGGGCGACCCGGCGGAAGGGAACATGATCCGGGACCAGGAGCGCACGGTGTTCTCCGACGCCACCCTGAACCGCACCGCCTTCCAGGCGGGGCTGACGCTCATCGGGCCGAAGTTCAGCCGCGTCTTCGACCGCCCCGATTCGGCCTTTTCGCCGCAGTTCAGGCACATCTTCGAGCCACAGATCCGGTACGCGTACCGCGCCGCGGGCAGCGACCCCGGCAGCGTTTTCAGGTTTGACGAGATCGACGTCACCGGTGGCGACTTCAACACGGTCACCTACGCCCTGGTCACGCGGCTGTTCGCGAAGCGGCCGGCCGGAGGGGGGGAGGGGTTCGAGAGCCCGGGATCGATGGCGAAGGCGGGCTACAGCGGCGTCGATCCCCTCGCCGACCTGTTCCGGGCACGAACCCGGCCCGAGCCGGAGGAAGCGGGGGCGGCGACGGCCCCCGGGGAGAAGGACAAGGCGGCGGAGGGACGCCAGCGTCTCAGCACGGTGGAGGTGGCGTCGCTCGAGATCAGCCAGGACTACTCGTTCCTGGGCCCCCTCAGCTTCTCTCTCACCGACAGCACCCGCGTCTCCCCCGTGCGCGCCGCCGTCCGCTTCAACCCCTCGCAGCACACCAGCCTGGATCTGCGGGCGCGCTACGATGTCCTGTTCCGCCAGATCCGGGACGCCAGCCTCAGCGCCAACCTGCGCAGCCCCCGGCGCGGCTTCCTGGACGTCACCTGGTCGATGGTGCGCGACCTCGAGGGGGCCGGCGCCTTCGATCGCAACCAGATCGGCTTCCTGGGGGAGACCAGCCTGCTCGGGCGCCGCGTCCTCCTCGGGATGCAGGCGAACTACGAGCTGGGGGATCTCCTCGGGGGAGGTCCGCGCCTGCGGGACCAGCGCTACAAGTTCGGCTACAACACCCAGTGCTGCGGCTTCCAGCTCGAGGTCCTGGACCGCAATTTCCTCGGGTCGAGCCAGCGCGAGTTCCGCTTCCTGATCAACCTCCGGGGCGTGGGGAACGTCATCGACCTGCAGTCGGGATCCGGCGGCGGCCTGCCCGGAACGTTTCCCGGGACCTTCCAGTGATGCCGGACCGCGCGGCGGTGCCCCTCATCCTCGGAGCGGGAGGCAGGGTGGGGAGGACGCTGCGGCGCCGGCTGGAAGAGGAGTTCCCCGGCACCGTCTCCGCCACCCGGGCGGAAGTGGACGTGACCGACAGGTTCCGTCTCGAGTACGAGGTGGAACGGCTGGAGCCGAGGCCGACCGTGGTGATCAATTGCGCCGGCTACACGGACGTGGACGGCTGCGAGAGCGATCCCGAGCGGGCCTTCCGGGTGAACGCGGAGGGGGCCGAGTACGCCGCGCGCGCGGCGGCCGGCGCCGGCTGCAGGATCGTCCATCTCAGCACCGACTGCGTCTTCGACGGGAGGAGCCGGACGCCCTACCGGGAGGACGACGCGCCGGCGCCGCTCTCGGTCTACGGGCGCACCAAGCTGGAAGGGGAGAGGCGGGTCGCCGCCGTGGCCGAGGATCACCTGATCGTCCGGTCGTCGTGGCACTTCGGCCCCGCGGAGGACGATGCGGGGGAAAATTCCGGCCGCGCGCACTTCGTGGACGCGATCCTCGCGGCCGCGCGGCGGGGAGGCCTCCTCCGGGTGGTGAGCGATCAGATCGGCTCCCCGACCTACGTCGCGGATCTCGCGGAGGCGCTCCGGCGCCTGCTGGCGATCGACTTCCGGGGCGTGGTGCACTTCGCCAACGGGGGGGCCTGCACCCGCTACGACCTCGCGCAGGAGGCCCTCCGCGCCGCGGGGATCCGGGGCGCCCGCCTGGCGCCGATCGCGACGGGCGAAGCG
>JACQNT010000227.1 GCA_016202915.1 Acidobacteriota bacterium | reverse complement strand
GGAGGAATACCGCGCGCACCTCTCAATCCTCGACGAGATGGAGGAGGAGGATCTCGAGGCCCTCGACCTGTCGCGCGCCAGCGATTACATTCTTTGGGCCGCCGCCCAGGCGTTCGAGGGTCTGGGCCGCGGTGACGCCGCCCTCCCCCTCCTGAGGCGCATCGCCGGGTCGTCCTCGCCGCACCCGGCTCTGTCCTATCCCGAGATCCTCATCCACCTGGCCGACGCCCTCAAGGACCGCGGCGAGTACGAGGAGGCCCTGGCGAGTCTGGAGCGCGCCGAGAAGGAGGAGCCGGCGCTCGCCGACGCCTGCCGCGAGAGACGCGCCGAGGTCTTCATACTGCAGGGCAGGACCGAGGACGGGTTGCGCCTGTTCGAGATGGCGGCGCGCGACGCGCCGGAGGAGCCCTGGACGCCCCTCGCGGCGGCCTGGGCGCTCCTGCAGCGCGGCGACTACGAGCGCGCGATGGCCTGGACCGACCGCGGGGCAAAGGTGACGCGCCGCCTCGACGACGACGAGGAGGCGCGGGAAGCCGCCACGGAGATCGATCGCCTGCGCAAGGAGGCTGCGGCGAGGCTCGAGAGGCGCCGCCGCTTCGGCGCGCCCGATGAGGCGGGCGGCCCGGCCGGCCCGGGCGCCGCGGCTGCGGGGGCCCTTCCAGGGTTCGCGGGCGGGCTCGCCGAGCGGAGGCAGGCGATCCTGGCGGATCTGGACGCGGAGGAGGTCCGGCTGGTGGCGCGGCCGCCGCGCGACGAAGGGGAGAGGACGGGCGCGGTCGCCAGGCTCGGCGCTCTCTACGCGCGGGCCTCACAGGCCTGGGACGACGCCGTCGAGTCGCAGGACGAGACGCTCATCGCCGCCTTCGACGACCTGTGCTCGGACGTCGCCGGCCTGGCGGAGCGCTTCGGTATCCCGCTGCCC
Source organism: Acidobacteriota bacterium (assembly GCA_016202915.1). Classification (GTDB taxonomy): domain Bacteria; phylum Acidobacteriota; class Polarisedimenticolia; order Gp22-AA2; family Gp22-AA2; genus JACQNT01. The sequence goes on along the minus strand of JACQNT010000227.1, from coordinate 10,291 downwards.
GAAGCCGGCTCCTAGTTGGCCCGCTCCAGCTCCGCGTCGATGATCTCGGCGAAGGCGTCCACCCCCCGCGCGCCGACCATCGGGATCCCGTTGATGAAGAACGTGGGCGTCCCGCTCACGCCGTATTTCTGCCCGTCCTCGAAGTCCTTCTGGACCTCCGCCTTGTACTTGCCGGAGTCGAGGCAGGCCTTGAACTTCTCCTTGTCCATGCCGAGCCCGCCCGCCGTCTCCGCCAGGTCGGTCGCGGCCAGCTTCTGCTGGTTGGCGAACAGCGCCTTGTGCATCTCCCAGAACTTCCCCTGCTCTTCCGCGCACTCGGCGCCCTGGGAGGCGGTCTCGGCGTTCTGGTGGAACTTCAGCGGGTAGTCGCGGTACACCAGGCGCACCTTGTCGCCGTACTTTTTCAGGACCTCCTCCACCACCGACTCGGCGCGGCTGCAGTAGGGGCACTGGTAGTCGGAGAACTCGACGATGGTCACGGGGGCCTTGGCGGGGCCTTTCGACGGGTCGTCGTCCAGGGCCACCTCGACCCGGGGGGGCTCGAGCATCACCTTGACGCCGTGCTTCTGCCGCAGGCTCTTCATGTAGTTGCGCTGCCCCTCCATCAGTTTCTGCGACCGCAGCATCGTGGTGATCTGGGGCGCCGCCTGCTCCTTGGTCTGGGCCCCGAAGCGCGCCTTGTTCTTCTCGTAGTACTCGTCGATCTCGGCCTGCGGCGGATCGGTGACCTTGTCGGTCACCTCGGCCTTGAGGAGCGCCTCCCGGCTGAGGCCCTTCGCCTCCGCCTCCTTGCCGAGCAGCTGCTCATTCAGCAGGTTGTCGAGGGCCTGCTTCCGGATCTCGTACTCCTGCTGGCGGACCTGCACCAGGTTGCCGGCCGCCTGGGCGTCCAACTCCTGAAGACTGATGGTGCGATCGCCGACGACCGCGACGGTGGACGCCGGCGCGAGCCCGGCGGCCGCCGCGGGGCTCTTCTTGGATCCCTTGGTCTCCTTGCCGGAATCGCCGGTGGCGGCGCCGCAGGCGAACGCCGTCGCGGCGCTGAGCGCCAGAACGATGGAACCTCTCGTGACCTGTGACATGAAGCCTCCTCCAGGACGTTGTTTCGGGACGTGCGGGGATTCTACCGCCATCGGTCCCCCGCGTAAAGTGCCATCCGGCCGGGCGCGGCCGGGCCCGGCGGCGCCCGCCGGGGTCACCCCTGCCGGCCTCCTGGGAGCTGGCGCTCCAGCCCGGCCTCCAGCGCGGCGGCGATCCGGGCCCGCGTCTCTTCCAGGTGGGCCAGGGTCACGGTGTCCAGGCGCGCGCCGGGAGGCAGTGGCCGGCCCCCCGGTCCGAGGAGCCGATCGATGCCTCGCCGGAGCGCGTTCAGGTCGGCGCGGGCCAGCGTGCGGGCGTCCTCGGGGTAGGCCGGGTCCATCTGCACCGCCAGACCGACGAGCGTCGTCAAGTGTTTGCGCTGCAGGTTCCGGCGGAACGAGTTGACGTTCCGCCCGCCCTCCAGCTCGTCCCAGACGGCGCGGCGCACCGAGGTGAACATCTCGGCCATGGTGAAGGCCTGATCCTTCCCGTCGTAGCGGACCTCCAGGTCGTTCATCCTGCCGAGGGCGATCGGGTGGTACAGCCGGTCCATCGGCAGCGACTGGATCGCCAGGACGAGGGCGTGGATCGGCAGGTCGTTCCGCTCGACGCTCCAGATGGTCCCCTCGATGTCCGGGAAACGCTCGATCGCCAGCTTGTTGAGCAGCCGCGGCGAGAAGCTGAACGTCTCCGAGCCGAAAACCTCCCGGTTGAGGAACTCCAGGGCCGCCCGCTGCTCGGCCGCCGGGACCGGGACGTAGGGGAGGCGGCCGTTCGGGTCGCCGATGTGGTCCCGGTGGTGCCGGATCCCGCCGACGTACTTCGGGACGTTCACGGCCGCGGGGAACATCTCGCCGATGACCTGGGAGAACACCAGGCGCAGCTTCTGGTAGCGCGTCCCCGGCTCGCTGAAGCGCGCCTCCATCTTGGAGAGGAGCTCCCGGGCGATCGCGGCGCGGCTCCTGTAGTACCCCAGGATGTCGCCGCCGAGGTCCCACATGCTGGAGGTCGGGTCGATGCCCCGCGGGCTGCCGGTGAAGGTGTCCTCATCCGTGCCGTAGGCCAGCATCGAGTCGCCGACGCGGGAGGCGATGCGCTCCAGCTCGGGCTTCTCCTCCTCGACCGAGGAGGCGGCGATCGGCTTGTAGGCGTACTCGATCGCCCAGCGGTCGTACGGCCCGACGGTCGTCTGCCAGTATTGCCCCTGGGCCTTCCCCTCGGGCGCCAGGTTCACCGGGATGTAGTCCATCACGGATCCGGTCAGCCCGACGCGGGTGGTGAGGGACCGCTCCTGGAGCCTGTCGAAGGCGTGGATGTTGCTCGCCTTGAAGTTGTGGCGCAGGCCGAGCGTGTGCCCGACCTCGTGCAGCGTCACGTGGACGATGAAGTCGCTGATGTACTCCTCCTTCGCCTCCTCGCCGAGGAGGCCCCGGGCGGCGAGCACGTTCCACCCGAGGGCCGCCTGCTGCATCAGCCCCTGGGAGTAGTCGCAGTAGCCGAGGGCCGCCGGCGGGATCCCGGGCCTCCAGCCGGCCCCCAGGGCCGGCCGCACGGAAGCGGCAGCGCCGAGGCCGTCGAGCGCGCCGGAGAGGAGCGCCTCGACCGGCAGGGGGCCCAGCATGGAGGTCCAGCCCCGGAGGGCGCTGAGCAGCGGCGCGTTTCCCGGGGGCATGCGCTCCGGCGAGGCGGGCAGCGCCACGGGCGCCACCATCTCGTCGAACTCCCTGCGGGTGTTGCGGATCATGTCGGCGCTGAAGCGGATGTCGGCGTCGAAGATCTGGCCGGTCGAGGGGTCGATGCGCGAGGGGCCCTGCGCGAAGCCGGCGTTGGGCGCCACGATCCAGCGGATCGTGGAGTACCTGACGTCGGCCGCGTCCCAGTCCGGGTCGTCCGGCTGCTCCTTGACCACCAGCGCGTTCTTGAAGCCGATCGCCTCGAACGCCGGGTTCCACCCCAGGATGCCGTCGCGCACCGCCGGGCGGTATTCCTTCGGGATCGAGGCTTCCAGATAAAAGACGATCGGCTGCTTCGGCTCGGAGACGGCCGCCGCCGGGTCCTTCTTCTCCAGGTGCCAGCGGGTCACGTAGCGCACCGTGGGTTGTTCGGGGCGGTCATCGGTGTAGTCGTCCATCATCGCCAGGAAGTGCCCGACACGGTCGTCCGCCAGTCGCGGGCGGAACCCGGTCTGCGGCAGCCGCGAGATGGAGTAGTGGAAGCGGACCAGCAGGCTCCGGGAATCGGCGGCGTAGAGCAGGGGCTTCTTGACCTCGGGCGTCCTGAAGTGCAGCACCGTCTCGAAATCGAGGTTGTCGGGGAACGACTTGGCCGAGGCCAGGGAGCAGCCCTCCTTGTCGATCTGGTAGGGCACCTCGAACAGGATCTTGAGGAACGGCGACAGCCCCTCGAGGTCGCCCAGGAAGATCGATCCGAGGTCGACGAGGACGCTCTTGCGATCGGGGTGCGGCTGGCTCTCGATCTTCGCCTGGCCGACGACGGCGTCCGGCACGGCCACGGCGGCCGGCCGGTGGAGCGACGAGGCCGGGTCGGCGCGGAACAGCGTGTTCTTGTGGACCAGCTGCACCGATTTTCCGATGCGGTGGAAGGCGACCAGGTACTCCGGGAGCATGTCGGCGGGGTAGATGAAGGCTTGGCCGAGGCCGGAGACCAGAGTGGGGTTCAGGAGGAACGGGACATCGAGCTGATCCGGGGCGATCTCCAGGAGGTACTTGCCGTCCTCGTCCTTGACATAGACGTTGAAGAGGCCTTTCAACTCCTTGGCGCCCTTGACCACCTTGTCGAAGGACGGCTCCTTGGGCTGCTCCTTCTCGTCCTTCCCGTCCTTCTTGTCCTTCTCCTTCTTCTTCTCCTGGTCGCCGGATTCAGCGGCGTCTTTCTTCTTCCGGTCGGCCGGCGCCTCGGCGGGATCCTCCCCCCCGCGCCCGCCATAGGCCGGCGGCAGCGCGCAGGTCGCGGCGAGCGCGACGGAGAGGCAAAGAGAAAAGATTCGCGACACGGACTTCGACATCGTACCCTCCTGCTCAACTGGGGGCAGCAACTGGGGATCTGTTCGTCAAGGGCCCCGGCACGGCGTCCCGCGCACAACCGGGCAGTTGTTTTCGAGGGGGCGCATTGTACTCGAAATCCCCGGAAAGGGGTAGAATGGGGGTCCCCTCAATCCCCGGCAGGAGGCTCGTGCGTCCGTGAAGTACCGCCAACCCGGCTATCGCGACAGTGAGTACAAGGAAGAGAGGGAGAAGAAGCGGCAGCAGGATCACGGGCCGCGCGGCCCCCGCGGGCTCCGGGGGGTCGAGCGGGAAGCCCGGCTCGTGACGCGCTGCTTCCAGTGCGGCCACCAGCAGCCCGCCCCGGAGAGCGTCGCAGCAAAGGCGCGGTGCCCGCACTGTGGCGCGGCCCAGCACTGCTGCCGGAGTTGCGTCCGCTTCGACCCCGGGGCCCGGTTCGAATGCCGGGCGTCGATCCCGAAGCGCGTCCTCTCCAAGACCGCCGCCAACGACTGCGAGTTCTTCCGGCCCGAGACGGTGCTCGACGCCACCGGCCGTCGGATCGCCACGCCCGCCCCGGCAGACTCCGAGCGTCCGAGCGACGGCCGCGCCGCCTTCGACGCCCTGTTCAAGAAGAAATAGGGGGGACCCCCATGGCCCGTCTGAGGCTGTCGACCCTTCGGAAACGCGGCGGTTCCGTCCCGGTCACGTCCCTGGTCCTGGCCGCCTTCCTGCTTTCAGGGCCGACCGCCTGCTTCGGGCCGACCCGGGTCGCCCCGGTCGGCGCCGAGGGGGCGGCCTTCTCCCTGGAGAAGGACGAGGAGCGGCTATGGGACCAGGCCAGGGAGGAGGAGCGGCGCCTGCGCGACAAGGCGGCCCTGTACCAGGATCCGATCCTGGACGACTACCTGAACCAGGTGGCCCGGGGGCTGGTGCCCGCGGAGGCCAGGGAGCAGGACCTCCTCAGGGTGAGGGTGCACGCGATCAAGGATCCCAGCCTGAACGCCTTCACCTACCCGACCGGGGCGATGTACGTCCACACCGGCCTCCTGGCGCGCCTGGAGGACGAGGCGCAGCTCGCCACCGTCCTGGGGCACGAGATCGCCCACGCCACTGAGCGGCACGCCCTCGAGTACCAGCGCAGCGCCCGGAACAAGGCGATCGGCTTCGGGATCGCCTCGCTCGTCGGCAGCATCCTGGTCGCCGACGCCGCGGGGGCCAAGGCCGAGAAGGGGGACTGGCGGGAGGCCTATGTCCTGAACCAGGTCGGCAGCATCATGGTCGGCCTGGGGATGCAGCTGGCGTTCCTGGCGGCGGTCAACGGCTTCGGGCGCGAGCTGGAACGGGAGGCCGACGAAGTGGGCCTGGCGAGCATGGTGGCGGCCGGCTACGACCCGCGCCGCGCCCCGAGGGTGTTCGAGCTCCTGAAGGACGACCACGGCGACAGGTCGAAGCTGGAGGTGTTCTTCTTCGGCAGCCACCCCCGGCTGAACGAGAGGATCGAGAGCATGAACGACCTGGTCGCGACCCGTTACAGCGGCGCCGGCGGGGAGGCGCGGGTGGCCGACACGCGCGACTTCCAGCTGCGCACCCGCGTCCTGGTCCGCGACGACGCGGTGCTCAACATCGAGGCCGGCCGGCTCGGGACCGCGGAAGCGGAGATCGAGAAAGTGCTGAGCCTGACCGCGAACGACCCCGTGGCGCATTATCTCCGGGGCCAGATCGGCGAGAAGCGCGCCGCCGAGGCGAAGGATCCCGCGGAGGCGCGCCGACTCAACGACCAGGCGGCCGCCCGGTACGAGGAGGCGTCGCGCCTCGACCCGCGCTACGCCGATCCCTTCCGGGCGCTCGGGATCCTGCGCTACAAGGCGGGGCGGACGGACGAGGCCCTCTCCGCATTCCGGCGCTACCTGGATCTGAAGCCGGACGCCTCCGACGCCCAGCAGATCAGGGACTACATCCTCGAGATCGAAGCCCGCTGAGGCGCGGCCCATGCACCTCGGACCGGGCGGCGGCTCTCAGGCGCCTCCTCGGGTACGGGGCTTGCGCTTCTCGGCCAGGACGGCGAAGGTTTCGAAGACGATCTGCAGGGCGAGGAAGAGCGTGGCGTCGGTCGGATCGAGAGGCGGGGCGATCTCGACCAGGTCCATGGCGCGCACCGGCAGGCTCCGCACCAGCGCGCGCGTCAGGTCTAGGATCTGCCGGCTCGTCAGCCCACCGGCCACCGGTGCTCCGGTCCCGGGAGCGCAGGAAGGGTCGGCCACGTCGATGTCGATCGACAGGTAGATGTTGCCGACCCCCGCCAGCCGCTCCTTCGCCAGCGCCACCGCCGCCTCCACGCCGTCCTTGTCGATGACGCGTGCGGGGACGAAACGGATCCCCTTCTCCCGCATGAAATCGAGCTCCTCCTTGTTGTAGGAGCGCGTGCCGAGGATCAGCAGGTGGCCCGGCTGCAGGCGGCTGCCGTCCAGGGCCCGGCGCATCGGGCAGGCGTTGGAGAGCGGCGATCCGTCGTATGAGTCGAACAGGTCCGGATGGGCGTCCAGCGAGATGAGGCCGAACCCTTCGGGGAACCGCGAGGCGAAGCCGCGCACCAGGGGGATGCTCACGGAGTGGTCCCCTCCGATCGCCAGGATGAACGAGTCCCTCCCCGCGAGGGCGCTCAACCGCATCGTGTCGATCACCGTGCGCTCGACGCGGGAGAAATAGTCCTCCCGGGCCTGCCCGGTCCCCACCGCATCGAGGGCGAGGTCCCCCAGGTCCCGGACCCGCAGGAGGGAGGGATCGACGACATATCCCTCCTCGGAGATCGCCGGCGAGGTCCCGGAGATCTCCCGCAGCCGGCGCGGCGCCTCGACAGCGCCCGGCCGGTAGCAGGCCCCCCCGTCGTAGGGAACGCCGAGGATCACGACGTCCGGAGGAGGCGGGAGGTCCGGATCGGCCAAGCCGCCCCAAGGGTGCCGGGCGATCATGGGCGCATTGTATCAGCGTCCATGCTGTAGAATCGCCGCCCGGTCGAACGTCCGGCCCGGCGCGTGCCCCGATGACGCAGTCCCGCAGATTCGCTGCCACGATCGGTCTCGCGGCGCTCCTGTGCGCCGCCGGCTGCCGGGGCTCGGCCACGGAGCCTTCCACTCCGACGCCCCGTGACGCCGCGCTTCGTGAGGCCGAGGCCCGGGACGCCGCCAGCCAGGTCGCCTCCGTCGCCTTCGCGGATCTCGCCGCGCTCCGCGGCGCCCTGGCGGCGCGCCGGGGGCGCCGCGTCCTGCTCAATTTCTGGGCCACCTGGTGCGTCCCCTGCGTGGAGGAACTCCCGGACTTGGCCGCTCTCTCCAGGGAGTACGCCGCGGGGGAGGCCGAGTTCCTCGGCGTGTCGCTCGACGCCTGGGTGACCGGGAACGGCGCGGAGGCGGAGGAGAAGGTGAGGCGATCCCTCGCCACGGCCGGCGTCGGCTACGCGAACCTGATCTACCGGGGCGACCAGGACCCGCTGATGGAGGCGTTCGCATTCAGCGGGCCGATCCCTCATTCCGTGCTTTTTGATCGGGACGGCCGTCCGGTCAGGCGCTGGGAAGGGAAGGTGGACATCGCGGAGTTGCGGCAGGCGCTCGCCGGTTCACCCTAGTACTGCAGTATCTCCCGGATCGCCGCGGCGACCTGCTCGACGCTCGGGAGGATCTCCGCCTCCAGGTTCGGCGCGAAGGGGACGAAGCAGTCCCTGGCCGCCACCCGGCGGACCGGGGCGTCGAGGGACTCGAAGGCGGCGTCGGCGATCCGGGCGGCGATCTCTCCGCCCATCCCCGCGAACAGCGGCGCCTCGTGGACGACGAGCGCCCTGCCCGTGCGCCGCGCCGATTCCAGGACCGTCTCGATGTCGAGCGGCACGATGGTCCTCAGATCGATGATCTCGACGGACGGCTCCTCGCCGCCCCCCGCCAGTTGTCCAAGCGCCTGCTGCGCCATGTTGACGGTCCGGCCCCAAGCGATCACCGTCAGGTCGGCGCCCTGCCTCACGGTCCGGGCCTTGCCGAAGGGGACCAGGTACTCCGGCCCCGGCTCCGGGGTCTTGGTGTACACCTGCCGGTACAGCCCCTTGTGCTCGAAGAAAAGCACCGGATCCCCCATCCGGCAAGCGGTCTTGATGAGCCCCTTGGCGTCCGCGGCGTTGCTCGGATAGGCGATGTACCAGCCGGGGGTGTGGGCGTAGAGCGTCTCGGGCGTCTGCGAGTGGAACGGCCCGCCCCGGATGTAGCCGCCGACCGCGACGCGCACGACCAGCGGGCAGCACCAGGCGCCGGCGCTGCGCCAGCGGAGCGTCGGGATCTCGTCGCGCATCTGCATGAAGCCGGGGAACGAGTAGTCGGCGAACTGGATCTCCACCACCGGCTTGTACCCGCCGATCGCCATCCCCTGCGCCAGGCCGACGATCGTGGCCTCCGCCAGCGGCGAGTTCTCCACGCGTCCCGGGAACGCCTCCGTCAGCCCGCGCGTGACGCCGAAGACGCCCCCTTTCGGGTCCTGGATGTCCTCCCCCCACATGACGATTTTCGGATTCCGCTCCATCTCCTCCCGCAATCCGCGGTTGATCGCCTCGATCATGGTGATCGGCTTGTCCGAGGCGGGATGCGGGTCGCCCTCGTCGTGGACCACCCGGTCCGGGCTGTAGATGTCGGCCGCGGCCGTGCCCGCGTCGGGGTAGGGGAGGGCATCGATGGCGGCCGCCGTGGCCTCCACCTCCGATTTCGCCCGGGCCCGCCACTCCTCGATCTCCCGCTCGCTCAGCAGCCGCATCTCGCGGATGCGGCCCTCGGTGTGCGCCAGCGGGTCCTTGCGGCGGGCCTCCTCCATGTTGCCCGGATCGCGGTACTTCGTCTGGTCGTCGGAGGAGGAGTGCGAGTCCAGCCGCACCACCATCGCCTCGACGAACAGCGGGCCGCTCCCCCGCCGCATCTCGGCGATGAGCGGCCCGAGGGTCGTGTACATCTCGCTGAACCGCGTCCCGTCCACCCGCACCGACTTCATCCCGAACCCGCGCGCCACCTCGACGAGATCGGAGGACGTCTGCTGCGCCTGGGGCACGCTGATGGCGTAGCCGTTGTTCTGGATCGCGAACAGCACGGGAAGGCGCTCGTGCTGCGCCTTGTTGAGGGCCTCGAAGAACTCCCCTTCGGAGGTCGAGCCCTCGCCTCCCGAGACGTAGACGATCTCGTCCCCTCCGTCCGCCTTCACCGCCTTGGCCGTGCCGGCGGCGATCAGGAACTGCGTGCCGGTGCAGGCGGTGGGAGAGACCACGCGGAGCTCGCGCGACGAGAAGTGCTCCGACATGTTGCGGCCGAGGGAGTTCGGGTCCCCGGCCCGGGACAGCATCCCCTGGAAGATCTGCTCGAGCGGCATCCCGATCCCGACCATCAGCGCCTTCTCCCGGTAGTACGGGAAGAACCAGTCCCTTCCGGGCCGCAAGAGCATGGCGATGGCGATCTGGACCTTCTCGTGCCCGCGCGCCGAGGCGTAGAAGGAGCACTTGCCGGCGCGCACGAAGACCCGGCACTGCTCCTCGACGTAGTAGGCGCGCAGCATCTTCTCGTAGAGCTGCAGGAACAGATCCGGCTTGAGGCCCTCGGCCTTCGCTGGCGGGCGTTCCGCAACCTTCCTGACGGCCATTCCGGCGTCTCTCCTCGATCGGTGCTTCGATCTTACACCCCAACCGCCGTCGGCCGCACCCCCGCCGCCGTGGAGGGGAACGGGAGGGTCCGGAAATCGCACACACACGCCCGCCGGGCGCCAGCCGTCTGACGGCCGCCGTGCCGGCGCCTCGCCTGCTGAAAAGCCATGAGGGGCAGCCATTCCAGCCTTGACCGTCTCTTCGCCCGGCCCCTATATTCGCAGCGGTTTCCTCGACAGGGACTCGCGCGGGGATCGTCCCGCATGCCGGAGGACCCGGTGCCCGGAAAGAAGCGGCGCAAATCGAGTGACGCCCCGGTCGGCGGAAGCGCCCTGGTCGGCGGAAGCGCCCCGGACGGCGGAGGCATCCGGGATGCCGGCTCCGCTCCCGGAGGCGCTCCGGAGGCCCCCGCCCGGGAGACCCCGGGCCGAGAGACCCCGGCGCCGGGAGCGGCGGCAGACCGCATCGGCCGGTACACCATCGTCGGGACGCTCGGCCAGGGTGGCATGGGGAAGGTGTACCTGGCGGACGATCCGATCATTGGCCG
>JACQNT010000226.1 GCA_016202915.1 Acidobacteriota bacterium | reverse complement strand
GGGGAGAGGTAGTGGTCGAAGGGGCTGTAGTAGTAGCGCTGCAGGCCACTGTCGTGGTCCTCCGTAAGGCGCTCGATCTCCTCGACCGCGCCGTCCCGGATCTCCGCCACGTGGACGTGGAAGCGCTGGTTGTAGGCGGTTGACACGAAGGCGATCCGCCTGCCGTCCCGCGACCAGCGCGGCTCCACGTTGACGGCGCCGTTCGAGGTGACCGGCCGGATCGCGCCGGACGTCAGATCCAGCAGCCGGAGCTCCACCGCATCGTCGCGGTAGGTCGCGAAGGCGATGAAGCGGCCGTCGGGCGACCAGTCAGGCTGGTGGTCGTACCCCGGACCGGCGGTGATCTGCCGGGCGGTCGTCGATCCGACCCGCTGGCGCCAGAGCGACCCCTGCATGGCGTACACGACCTCCTCGCCGTCGGGGGACCAGGAGACGGAGTTCGGGCCGCTGGTCACCTGGGGCAGGTACATCTCCCGGTAGTAGTAGTGGTGCGGCAGCCCGATCTGCTTCAGGACGGACTCGCGCTGCGCGGAGACCTGCTTCGCGTGCGCCGGGGAGAGGGCGGCGAGTCCGGCGAGGGCCGCGCCGAGGACGATCCGGATCCTGCCGGGCATGGGGGATCCTCCTGTCACACGCCGAGGGCGTGGACCTTCTGGATCAGCTCGGCGACGCGCATCGCGTAGGCCCACTCGTTGTCGTACCAGGCGACCACCTTGACCAGCCGCTCCTGCAGGACCTGCGTCAGGGGAGCGTCGTAGATCGCGGAGTGAGGGTCCCCGATGATGTCCGCCGACACGATCGGGTCCTCAGACACTTTGAGGATGCCCTTCATCGGTCCATCGGCGGCGCGCCGCATCAGGCCGTGGATCTCCTCCGCGTCGGCTTTCTTCTCAGTGTAGACCGTCAGGTCGACGACCGATCCCGAGGGCACGGGGACCCGGAACGCCTGCCCCTCCACCTTCCCCTTGAGCGAGGGGAGGACCAGCCCCAAGGCGCGCGCCGCGCCGGTCGAGGTGGGGACGATGTTGAGCGCCGCCATGCGGGCGCGCCGCATGTCCTTGTGCGGGAAATCGAACAGCCGCTGGTCGTTGGTGTAGGCGTGGACGGTGGTCAGGAACCCCTTGCGGATGCCGTAGGCGTCGTCCAGGACCCTGGCGATCGGGGCGGCGCAGTTGGTGGTGCAGGAGGAGTTGCTGACGATCGCATGGTCGGGCCGGAGGATGTGGTCGTTCACGCCGAGGACGACCGTCGCCTCCAGCGGGTCCTTGCAGGGGACGGTCAGGACCACCCTGCGGGCCCCGGCATACAGGTGGCGCCGCAGCTCGTCGATGCGGCGGAAGGCGCCCGAGGACTCCACCACCACGTCCACGTCCAGATCTTTCCAGGGGAAAGCGAAGGGGTCGCCGGCCCGCTTGTCGCCGACCTTGAAGACGCGGATGGCGTCCCCGTCCACGATGAGGGTCTGGTCGCGCCACTCGACCGTTCCGGGATACCGGCCGTGGATCGAGTCGTACCGCAGGACCAAGGCCAGCGGCTCGAGGTCGGCGACGTCGTTGATCGCCACGAAATCGAGGTCGAGCCGGCGCTCCTTCGCCGCCCGCAGCACCATCCGGCCGATCCGCCCGAACCCGTTGATCGCGACCCGCGCCGCCATCGACCCTCCGTCGCGCCGCATTATAAGGATAAAGATAAGGAACGCGCGCGGATGATGGCCAACAGGCTTCACTCCGCCCGCGCGACCGTGCGGAGATGAGCCGGACAGCCCACTCCGCCCCTGGGGCCTTGCGGAAGTGAGCGGGGTACCCGCGCGAAGCGATGCGGGTCGCGAACGGAGCAGAGCCGAGCGCGGCAAATAGCCGCGCGGAGGCGTGCCGCAGGGGCGGAGCGGGCTGTCCGAGCGCGGCGCCGTGTCTCGCGGACCTAGCGGGGCCTGTCGCTATTCGTCCAGGAGAGAGATGGCGGCCGGGTCGATGCCGGGCGGCTGGTCGAGGGGTATTCCGAGGTTGGTGAACAGGCGCGCCAGGAGGCTGGAGGTGCGGGGAGCGGCGCAGGCGTCGGCCTCGGGCAGGGCGAGGGCGACGAGCGAGCCGCGGCCGACGCGGTAAAGGGCGATCCCCGGGACCAGCAGGAGCGCCTCGACGCCGTCGGGTCCGGGGGCCGGCCGCAGCCGGAGCTCCGGCCGTCCCGGGCGGTGGAGCAGGTCGAGGTCTTCCGGGGCGATCCCCTGGAGCAGGGCCGG
>JACQNT010000235.1 GCA_016202915.1 Acidobacteriota bacterium | reverse complement strand
GTCCTGGTCCTCGGGCACCGTGCGCAGGTCGATGAGCACCTTCCCCCCCTCGATGCGGGCGATGACAGGCGGGTCGGAACCGCGCAGGCGTTCCTCGTTGGCCCGGGTCGAGAGGCGCTTCGACGCCACCGCCAGGAGCGCCGTCGGCAGCCCCTCCTCCGGGGCCGACCCGCCCCCGAGGAGGGAGGTCCCGGGGACGATCGACAACGCCAGAGCGTCGCCGGAGCGCGCGGCGCACCTCTCCACGATCCGCCGGGCCCGGCGCTCGATCCCGTCGCGAGTGGCGGCGATCATCCGGATCACCGGCAGGGCCCGTTCCGGCGTCCCGCGGAGGTAGTCCAGGAGGGACGCTTCCAGCGCGGCATGGGTTACTTTGTCCACGCGCAGCGCCCGGCTCAGCGAGTTCTCGCGCATTCTCCGGATGAGATCGGGGCGGCCGACGAGGAGGCCGGCCTGGGGGCCGCCCAGCATCTTGTCGGCGCTGAAGCAGACGACGTCGGCCCCGGCGTCGAGCGCCTCCTGGACCGTCGGCTCGCCCTTAATCCCGTACGGCCTGAGATCGATCAGGTTGCCGCTCCCCTGATCCATGAGGACGTGGACGCCGCGGCGCTTCCCCAGGGCCGCGACCTCCTGCAACGCCACCTGCGCCACGAACCCGACGATGCGGTAGTTGCTCGGATGGACCTTGAGGAGGAGCCCCGTCGCGGGCCCGAGGGCGCGCTCGTAGTCCTGGAGGCGCGTCTTGTTGGTGGTGCCCACCTCTCTCAGGATCGCGCCGCTCTTGCGCATGATGTCGGGGATGCGGAACGAGCCGCCGATCTCCACCAGTTCGCCGCGCGACACGACCACTTCCTTCCCCTCGGCGAGGGTGTTGAGCGCCAGGAGGACCGCCGCCGCGTTGTTGTTGACCACATGGCAAGCCTTGCCCGGGAAGATCAGGCCCAGGACGCGTTCGATGTGGGAGGAGCGCGAGCCGCGCGCGCCGCGAGCGAGGTCGTACTCGAGCGTCGTGTAGGCGCGGGCCACCTCCATCATTCTGATGCCCGCGGCCTCCGACAGGACGGCCCGCCCGAGGTTGGTGTGGAGAATGACGCCGGTGGCGTTGATGACGGGCCGCATCGTCGAGGTCGTGCGCGCCTCCGCCTCCTCCCCGGCCCACTCCGCCAGGCCCGCGACCCGCTCCTCCAGGTCCGCGGTGCCCAGGTCTCCCTTCAGGAAGCCGGCGCGCAGGGCTTCCAGGCGCTCGCGGACCAGGGCCAGGATCAGGCCCCGTCCGTGCCGGGCGATCGCCTGCCTGAGGTCCTCCCGCTCCAGGACTTCGTGCGTCTGCGGGAGCCGTCGCAGGGCCTCCCGCGACGAGGGCCCACTTCGGCCGGCGCGCGGTCGCGGGGCCGCCTTTCCCCGACCCGGCCCGGGACGGGGGGACCCGCCGCGCGACGTGGCGCGATCCAGGGGCGAAGGGACGGTCTTTGAGGTCGGCATCCAAGACTCCTCGGCCCCGGCCGCCCGGAGGCGGGCCGGCGGCCGGATGGGGCGAGCACAAAGTTGCAATCGGCCCGCGCCCTCCATCCGGGAACGGGCCGGTCGATCGGGCACCGGGGATCTCATCACACGCCCCGGCAGGTGTCAAAGTTCCGGCTTTTGAATTTCGGGAGGAGCGACCTTATATTCGATGCTGCCCCGGGGGTCGACGTGTGCGGCGCTTCAGCCCGGACACCCGAGAGCGGGGACGGCTGGCCTTGACCTTCGAAGAGGAACTCAAGCGCATCGACGCCGAGATCCGGAAGCTGAAGATTCAGTTCGACCTGTACTTCACGGGCGCCAACCCGAAGCCTCCCAGCGACCAGCGCGACGCCCTCGACAAGCTGATCAAGAAGCACCAGAACAGCTCGAAGACCGTCGCCGATCGTTTCCTGTACAACGCCATCGTCAACAAGTTCAACGCCTACTCCGAGCTGTGGACGAAGACGCTGCGGATCAAGGAGGAGGGGGCGCGGGTCCATCCGCTGGCCCTGCGGGCGGCGCAACAGGCAGCGCAGAGCGAGACGGGCGGATCGAACGGATCGACGGCGGGCCCCCTGCTCGAGCGCGCGGCGGCCGACCGCGTGGCGTCCGATCGGCCGGCCGGCCAGGGCACCACGCCTCTTCCGGGGGTGCAGCGGGGACGACCCTCCGACAATGATGGCGTCTGGCGCATCCCGATCGCGCGGCGCGACGAGGCTGCGCTCAAAAACCTCTACGACTCCTTCATCGCTGCCAAGGAACAGTCCGGCGACGGGCGCAAGCCCTCCTTCGACGTCTTCGCCCGCGAGGTCCAGCGGCACGCGGCGACGCTCAGGGAGAAGGTCGATTGTGACGCCATCGACTTCAAGATATACTGCCGCGACAACAAGGTCAGCCTCAAGGCGAAGCCCTCGAAGTAGGACTGGAAGCAGGAGAAGACCTTGAGTTTCCGCCGGGCGATCCTCTTTGCCGTCCTCGCGTCCTGTGTGGCGCCGTGGCCGGCATCACCTTTCCGCCCGGTCTGCGTCGCGGCACAGGAGGAGCCGCCGGCGGAGGCGCCGGCCCAGGAGCCTCCCGCGGAGCCCGCGCCGGCTCCCTCTCCCAAACCCGCGACGCCCCCCGAGTCGCTGACGATCCTCCAGAGGCTGGCGCTCGACCCGGACGATCCGGTGCTGCTCAACGAGTACGGCAACCAGCTGGTGGCGGGCGGCAAGCTCGAGGCCGCGTACGACCAGTACCGGATGGCAGTCCGGATCGCGCCGGAGCTGGCCGTCGCCTGGAACAACCTGGGCGTCACCTGCGCGGCCCTGGGGAGGTACGGCGAGGCGGAGGCGGCCTACGGCCGGGCGGTGAGGGTCAACCAATACTACGCGCTGGCGCGGTACAACCTCGGCGTGGCGTACGACAGGCAGGGGAAGTACAACGCCGCCATCGAGCAATACCAGAAGGCGATCGAAATCGACCCGGGGCTCCTCGACGTGCGCAAGAACCCGCAGATCGCCTCGAACCGCCACCTCGCGGCGGTGCTCGTCAAGTCGTACCTCGACCGGGGCGGGAGCGTCCTGCTCCCCGTTGAGTCGGCGCTCCCGCCACCGCCTCCCAAGAAGAAGCGCGGCTCCTGAGCCGGCGCCTCAGGAGCCTGCTCAGCGCGGAAACGCCTCCTTCACTCCCCCGTCCGTCGTGAGGATGCAGCCGGTCGTCTTCGCCGACCGGTCCGAGGCGAGCCACAGCGCCGCTTCCGCGACGTCCTCCGCGGTCACCCGCACCCTGAGCAGGTTGCGCCGGCGGTAGAATTCCTCCAGGTCCTCCACCCGGATGCCGTGGGCCCTGGCCCGCTCCTCCCGCACTTCCGCGGACCACAGGTTCGAGTCCTGGAAGACGGCGTCGGGATTGAGGATGTTGACCCGTATGCCGTGCTCCCCGGCCTCGATCGCCAGGACGCGCGCCAGCTGGGTCTCGGCCGCCTTGGCGGCGCTGTAGGCGCCGAAATTCTTGCCGGGGGCGAGCACGTTCTTGGAGGCGTTGAAGATGAGGCTCCCGCCCATCCCCTGCTCCTTGAGGATGCGCAGCGATTCGCGCGCCACCAGGAAGTGGCCCGTCGCGTTCACGTCGATGGATCGCTGCCAATCCTTCAGGTCCAGCCGGTCGAGAGGGGAGGAGTGCGCCACGCCGGCATTCGACACCACCACGTCGATCCCGCCGTAGGCGACCACCGCCTCCTCGAAGGCGGCCCGCACGCTCGCCTCGTCGGTGACGTCCATTACGACGCCGACGGCGCGGTCGATCCCCCGCGCCTCGCAGATCGCCTGCGCCAGCGCGCGCGCCCCCTCGAGGTCGATGTCGGTGACCACGACGTGGCACCCCTCCTCCGCGAACCGGCGGGCGATCGCCCGGCCGATGCCGCTCGCGGCCCCGGTCACGATCGCCACGCGCCGCGCCAGGTCCTTCTCGGGCGGCGCCAGCGTCAGCTTGTACAGCTCCATCGGCCAGTACTCGACGTCGAAGGTGTCCCTGATGCCGAGCGACCGGTACTCCCCGATCCCCTGCGCCGCGCGCATCACCCGGATCGTGTGGTGGTAGATGTCGGCGACGATGCGGGTGTGCTTCGCATCCTTCCAGGCGGTCAGCATCCCGACACGGGGGATCAGGACGACGCGCGGGAAGGGATCGAGCCGCGGCTCGCTGCCGCTGCTGTTCTTCCTGAAGTACGTGTCGTACCAGGCGACATGCTTCTCGAGCGCCTTCCCGATCCTCTCCTTGACGGAGGCGAGGCCCGCCTCCGTCTCCAGGTCGGGCGGGGGACCCCCGTCGATGAACAGCGGCCGGGGCTTCGTATAGAGGAGGTGGTCCGGCGTGGCCGGGCCGGCCAGGCACAGCCGCGGGCCGGCTGCGGATCCGACGAACTCGAGCACGTCGTCGGCATCGTCGAAGCGCAGGACCACCCGTCCGGCCGGCGCCGTTGCGGCGCCGGCGCCCGGCCCGCCCGCCGCCCGGCCGCTGAGGAGCCCGCGCAGGAACGGCGCGATCCGGGCGATCGCCCGGCGCCGCGCCTCCGCGGCCAGCGGCGGCTGCGCGACGGGGCCGAAGACGCTCTTCCCCC
>JACQNT010000219.1 GCA_016202915.1 Acidobacteriota bacterium | reverse complement strand
GGTCCGTGCTCGCTCAGTCCCGAGGCGCTGGACCTGTTGATGGCGTACGGCTGGCCGGGCAATGTCCGGGAACTCGAGAATGCGATCGAGCGGGCGGTGGTGCTCGCGGAGGGAAAGCCCAGAATCGAGCCGGGCGACCTTCCCCCGGAAGTGCGGAGAGGATCACCGGTCCCGATGGCGAAGGCCGACGAGATCGCGACGCTGGTCGAGGTCGAGCGCCGTCACATCCTCGCGACCCTGGACCGGTTGGGCGGCAACCGAAGAGCTACGGCCAGGGCGCTGGGCATCGGGGAGAACACGCTGTGGCGGAAGCTCACAAGCCTCGGCCTCGTCGTCCCCCGCAGGAGACGACAAGCGCACCCCGGCTAGTGCCCCGACCCGCGAATCCCGCCGGAACGATCGGCCGGGCCTGATCGCTCGCGGGGCGCGCAGAAAGTTATGTTGGCTTGGTCGCCCGCGGCCGAGGCGGGGGGGACGTCTCCTCGCTCATCTGTCCTCAACGGCTCGCAGCGTCTGTTCGGCTTGCCGCTCGACCGCCGCCGCCTGCTGGCGCCGGCCCTGGGTCGCGTGGACCGACGCCAGGGCCCGGAGAGCCTCGGCTGCCGCGAGGCTCTGACGGTCTTGGGTTTCGAGATGTTCGAGGAATCCCTCGAGGTGGGGGCGCGCCGCGGAGAGCCTGCCAAGCCTCCAGTAGGCCAGGCCCAGGTAGTAGCGCGCCCGGGATCGCGAGGCCGCCGCTCCGAGCCGAGCGAGCGTCCCTTCGAGCTCTGCGGCCGCGACCTCCGGATAGCCGGTGACGTAGGCAGTCACGCCCTTGTAGTAGCGGGCGAGCGGCTCGATCACGACGCGCGCCACGACCTGTGACAGGTGCGCATCCTCGGGACGATGCCCGCCTCGCTCGGACCGGAGACGGATACGCTCGATCACGGAGAAGCTCGCCGGGTCTGGCGGCCGGCGTTCGAGCGCTCGCCGCCAGCGATCGAGCGCCTCGAGAAACCGGGCCCAGGCCTGCTCCGCATTGCGCCGATTTCCAAGCTTGCCGTGGGAGAGGTGGAGGTAGTAGATGGCGAGCTGGTCGACGCCGAGATCACCCTCCTCGAAGTGGAGCCGAACCCACTCGTCGGCCGCTGACCGGCGCGACCGCGGCTCTGCTGCCCTGGAAAAGAGCGACACAGCCTCGCGATACAGGCCAGCGTAGTACCGGTTCACGCCGAGAAGGAACCGGACGGCCGCGTCGTCGGGGAAGCGCATCACGAGAGGCGCAAGGTATCGTCCGGTCTCGAGCGTCTCGCCCAGTTCGTCGTGGTACACGGCCAAGCTCAGCAGGGCGCGCCGATGACGTGGGTCCGCAACGACGGCTTCCCGCCAGAGACTCGATGCCTCCGCGGTCTGCCCCTCTCCGGCAAGCGCTTCACCGAGCGCCCAGAGCCCCTCGGCCGACACGTCGAGCGCAAGCCCTTCACGGGCCACCGTTTCCGCCTGCCTCCAGTCCCGCAACACCAAGGCGCGCGCCGCGAGCGCGAACAGGAACCGCGCGCGATCGCGCATGGATCTCCAGTCCCCCGCGAGGTACTCGGCAATGCCGCGTCCGGAACGGGCGAGCGCCGTTGCGTTCTCCGACGCCGTCTCCAGGTGGACCTGCCACGGCGCCGAGAATTCGATGAGGGCGTTGTCGTCGGTGTTGAGCGGACCATGGCCCGCGTAGGCGCGCGCCTCCGCGTCTCCGAGCCTGAAACGGCTGAGCAAGTCGAACACGTCCCTCACGCCAACCCTCTCGAGGTCGACCGCGACGGCGCGCGCCCTCATCCGCTCCCGGACCCGCGGCACGGGCACGCGCACGGGGTCGACGCTCCCGACCAGCAACAGGTCGCCGACGGCAGGCTGAAAGATCAGGAAACGGGGGAAGACGCTCTGAAAGGTCCTGACGAGCGTCTTGAGCGAGTCCCCGGTCATCCCATAGAGCTGGAGCCACTGGACGAAGACGCCACCCGCCGCGAGCCGCTCGCGCCCGAGCCGGAAGAACTCGCGCGTGAAGAGCTTGGCCGGCCCGCTCATCCAGGGGTTGGAGGGTTCGGAGACGATCACGTCGTGGCGATCCCGGGAGAGCAGAAGGTAGTTCCGGGCGTCCTCCACGACCAGGCGGACTCGCGGGTCGTCGAGCGGCCGGTGGTTGAAAGCGTCGAAGAGCCGCGACGCCTCGACCACGGCAGGCTCGATCTCCACCGCGGTGACCTCGCGCACGGGGTGGCGCGTGACGGCGCCCACCGTCACGCCGCTGGCAAGCCCGATCACCAGGACCCTGTCGGGCCGCGGGTGAATGAGGAGCGGAATGTGGCCCGAGAGCACCTGGGTGGGCATGTCGCCCGCCGTGGAGGCGTCTACCTTGCCGTCGATGGCCAGCGCCAGGTGGCGGTGTTCTGCGAGGGACGGTCGCTCCGTCACCGTGACGGTGGCGGTGGGACCCTCCCGGTAATAGCGGAGACGGAACCGAGGGAGGAGGCGTGTGAAGACGTCCCGCGGATTCGGATAGAGGCTCAAGTAGAGGGGGGCCTCCTTGTGCACGCCGCTCGCCATCGCCATGGGCTCCCAGCGTGGAGCGAGCAAGGGGAGCGAGACGATCAGGGCAGCTGTCACACTCGCCCAGCGCCAGTGCCTCCTGGACGCGATGAGGACGCCGAGCGCCAGGGCGAGGCTCAGGGCGATGCCCAAGGTCAGGGTGCCCGCGATTCCGATCTGCGGCACCAGCACAAAGCCGCCCAGCAAGGCGCCCACCACGGCGCCGGCGGTGTTCGCCGCGTAGGCCAGGCCTACCTGCTCCCCAGTGCCTCGCCGACGCCCGCCGAGCAACTCGACAACTACGGGAAAGACCGCGCCCATGAGAAGGGCAGGCCCGAGGAGGACGAGGCTCACCAGCGCGAACTGGCCGGCGACGAACGGCGCTGGGGCTCCCGAGAAGGCGCGGAAGAGATAGAGGTACAGGAGCGGCAGCTCGGTGAAGAGGCGCGCAGCCGCCAGCGAGGCGAGCCCGATCGCGGCTTCGAGAAGGGCGAGCGTCCAGAGGAGGTCGTGCGCGCTGACGTGCAGCCGGGCCATGACGAGGCTTCCACCGGCGAGCCCCACCAGGAAAGTCACGACCATGATCGTGAACGCGTAGGTGGACGAGCCGA
The DNA here is from genome assembly GCA_016202915.1 of Acidobacteriota bacterium. Lineage (GTDB taxonomy): Bacteria > Acidobacteriota > Polarisedimenticolia > Gp22-AA2 > Gp22-AA2 > JACQNT01. Next base: position 2,522 of record JACQNT010000219.1, on the reverse strand, counting down.
GCACGGCGGTGAGCCCGCGTGTCCAGGCGACCTCAGAGAGAAGCGCCACGAACCCCGAGAGCGCAAAGGCGACGATGAGTCCTGCCTCCCGCGCCCTCAGCCGTCCTGCGCCATGCGGAGGAGCCGCGGGCTCGCGCGCGAGACCCGGCGCCGCCTCCCTCCGCGAGAGCCCAAGCGCGAAAAGGCCGATGCCGAAGTTGAGCGCCGCGGCGACGGCCGTGGTGTTCCGGAGGCCCAGCCACGGCAGGAGCGCGAAGCCTGCCACGCTCGCGCCCAGAACCGCTCCGAGCGTGTTGAGCCCGTAGAGGAGCCCGGCCTGGCGGCCGAGACCCCGTTCGCGGCTCTCGAAGTACTTGACGAGAGCCGGGAGCGTGCCGCCCATGAGGAGCGTCGGGAGAAGGAGGAAGAGGAAGACCAGCACGAACCGGAGGAGAGCAAGTGCCGGGTGATACTCCTGCGAGACGAACCGGTAGATCGGAACGAGCCCGGGAAGCGCGAGAGGCAGTGCGAACGCCGACGCCGCGATGCCCAGCTCGAGGAGCGCGTACGTGCGGAGCGGATGGCCGGAGCGGTCAGCGAGCCTCCCGAAGACGAGGGCGCCGGCACCCAACCCCGCCATGAACGCCGCGAGGATCGTGCTCACGGCGAACGTGGTGCTCCCGAAGACCAGGGTCAGGTTCCGCGTCCAGGCGACCTCGTAGATCAGCCCGGTCGCCCCCGAGAGAACGAAGCACGCGAGCAGGAGGCCGCGCGCTATCGGCCGGCCTCTTTCACCTTCCTCCGACTCATCACTTGGCCGCCGCGTCGGTGATCTTGTCCAGGATGTTGTCGAGCTCCTTACCCAGGCCGTCTAAGCCGTCGTAGTCGGCCAAGGCGTTGGAGGGTTTGCGGTAGCGGATCACCGTCTGGTTCCCGCCCTTGTCATAGATGAGCACCTTCAGGGGAATCTCGAGGGCCGCGTTCCAGTCCTTCTCGAAGATCGGGATCCCGAGGTTCGGCCGGAAGATGAAGTACGCCTTGGCGCCCTTGATCTCGCGCCCGACCATCCGCTGCATCGCCTGGTAGTTGGGCTCCCCCACGATGAGCAGGTTGGCGCCCTTGACCGCCGCCTCGATCCGCGCCACGGTGGCGGGGTAGGGCTTGTTGACGACCTTCTCCACGATGATGACCCCGGAGGGCAGCTTCACCTCGCCCGCCGTAGCCGATGCCACGACGGCTCCCAGGAACGTCGATACGAGTGCCGTGACGAGCGCCGTGCCCTTCATCCCCATGCCTCCGTTTCCCTCCGGCGGGTGTGCGGCTATCCCCTGACGTCGAACGTGAAGGTGACCGCGGTCGGCTCCCGGTCCGGCCGCTCCACCTTGACCGACACCTTCCACGCGCCGGCCGCCTCGAGCTTGACCTTCGATTGATAGGTGCGGTCTCCGTCGCGGACGACCTGGGCAGACTCGCGCACGACCTCCTCCGGCGCCGAGGGGATCTTCTTGTAGGCCTTCCAGTAGAGGAACCGCACCCTGGCGCCTCCTTCCAGCGCCCTCCCCTCGGCGTCGGTGACCTCGGCCTTCAGGACCACCTCGCCCACGGTCATCGGGGCCGGCTGGGTGGCGAGCGTGACCCTGAGAGCCTCGGAGACCTGCTCCATCGACTGCTCGCAGCCGGAAGTCAGCGCGGCCACCGCCGCCAGCACCGAGAATGCCGCCCGCCGAAAATGCCGCACCGCGTCCTCCGCGCCTACTCGGTCACCGCCTGCTCGATCTTCTTCACGACCCCGTCCAGCTCCTGGCCCAACGCCTGGAGCTTAGGGTATTTGGCGAGGACGTAGGACGGCTTGTAGTAGCTGATCATCGTCCCCATGTCCCCTTCCATCACCATGAGGCGAAACGGGATCTCGATCCCGGCCGCGTGGTCGTTCTCGGCAATCACCTTCCCGTACCTGGGATGGAAGAATTCGATCCCGAGCGTGCCCTTCGTCTTCAGCCCGACCATCTGGAGCATGGCTTGATGATCGGCGGTGAAGACCACCATCATCTGCTGGCCTTCGATGGCCTGCTTGACCTTCGAGACCGTCTCATCGAAGGCGTACTTCGACTTGGCCATGACGCGCCCCTTCATCGCCTCCCGGCCCATCTCCCCGCCCGCGCCCGCCGGCGCATTCCAGGCCAACGCCGCGATCACGACGACCGATGCCACGATCCGGGACACCTTTGTGAACGAGCTCATGACGTGCTCTCCTCCGGTAGGCGTTCACTGCGATCGACGTTCGACGACCCCCTCGCGAACCGGCGACGTGGGCCTGGGGGCCGAACCGTGAGCGCCGTCGCCATCCCCAGCGTTGCCACCCGCCAATTGCACCTCCGGCACGGCCGGCCCGAGAGCAACGGGCGCAGTCTCCGGTACGGCCACCGGGGCCGGCTTGCTGAAGAGCGCCCTCAGAAACTCTTTGAGGTCGTCCAGGAGCGAGTAGAAGACCGGGACCGTCAGCAGGCTCAGGAGCATGGAGCTGGTCATCGCCCCCACGATGC